>JAUUZM010000216.1 GCA_030589965.1 Bacteroides sp. | reverse complement strand
TCGAGAAGAAAGTAGAGTAAACGAAAATATGCAGGGTCAAAACACCAACATCGATGATAACGGATAGATACCTTATCCAGTAGGGTATCTTTTCACGCCTGAAAATAAAAATCAGGAAAATATTATAGAAAATATATATGCTTACCGGAATAATGGACCAGGATGCTTCCCATGATCATACAGGTATTGCAGGATCTCCGAATCCGCAGGTAATGTATTCTTCATGTGAAGAATCAGGTTTGGTGTTTAGTAATACTCTTAAGCTGCTTATAAATATACGCAAAAAGTTATCCTACTGATGCACTCAGGTACGAATAGTAATTTCCAATTGAGGAATAATTACTAATTTGCATGTCTATTGACCTGATGGAAGAATGAAGTGGAAAGAGGACCTGAAAAAATTTGAGTCGGATAACTATTCCGGATCCGCAGAACTTTTAGAACAATATATTGAGCTCATCCTTTACTGGCTGGAAAAAGGGGATATGCAATCTTCTAAGGACAGGGGGTTTCTTATGGACCATTCCAGGAAGCTCCAGGAAACCCATCAATCCCTTTTTGTCCTGGTCCACTTCTGCAGCCAGGTTACCCGTCTGCTGACCCAGGAAAAGTTGGAATGGAGATCTCCCCTGCTTAACTTCCTTAGCGAATACAAAACTGTTTGGTCTGATGTCAGTGAAAAACTGGCAACCCAGGCCATTTCGATTATCGACATGAGCCAGAAATTAATCCTTATCCACAGCCAGAGTAGTGCAGTCAAGGAAGTTTTTCGAAAATTTTCGGGCATGCGAAAGAAAGTAAAAATCATTCAGACCGAATCAAGGCCAGTTTTTGAGGGCAGGATGCAGGCAACCTTAATTAAAAAGCTTGGTTACGATGTGACCCTTGTTCCGGATGTCGGATTCGCCAGGCATCTGGATAAAATTAATATGATATTGCTCGGGGCGGATTCCATCTACAAGGATTACTTTGTTAACAAAGCCGGGACCTATAATATTTGCCTTGCTGGTAAAAATGCGGGCATCCCAATTTATGTGCTTGCTGACAGCCGAAAATTCTGGTCCAGTCTGCCTTCTCTACGCCAGGAGATGGAATATAACGAGCACCAGAAAACCCATCAGGAAGTCTGGGAAGATCCTCCTGCAGGTCTGGGTATTGAGAATTTCTATTTTGAAAAAACACCCTCTGCCTGGGTGGATGGATTCATTACCGAAAATGAAGTCCTCAAGTCATCCCAGGTTGAAAACCTGAAACCCCTTCTGTGATACCTCAGGGCAGTTTTGTTTCTGCTAGACGTTAATTTGGTTGGCTGAATTTTTTGAAACGGGTCTCACCACCTTCAGGATTTAATTTCAGATCCAGGTTGGATATCACTCTCAGGTCCTCAATATCTTCCTCCAGATCTAGGTCCTCCGGGTCATAGCTCCATTGAGCAGTTACTTTTCCACCTTTTTTGACATATTCCTGCAGCAGGATCATAATGTGAAGGATCCGTTTAGAAGAACTGGTGTTAAAGTAAGAGACTCCAAAAACAAATTCAATCGGGCCCTTCACTTCTTTCATATACTGTTTCAGCCAGTTCATCAGCAGACCATAAAAATCTTCCGTCTTTTCCGGGAAACTTTCGCCTGACAACTCACATTTGCCGGATGTTGCATCAAAATTTACAAATGGCTTGTCAAACTCTTCCTCGACAATTGGAATATGAAGGTTTTCCATGAGTGTTTTTTTCAGGGATTAATGCAATAAATTTACAGATTTATCCCCATAATAGTGATATCGTCCCGCTGATTTTCATTTTTCATAAAGCCAAGTAATTTTTCTTCCAGCTTCACTTGTTGCTCGTTCATATTCAGAGATGCAATTTCATTCAGGCAGTCAATAAATCTTCTGGTACCAAATTTTTCCCTTTCGGGGGAATGTTGATCCATCAGTCCATCACTCGTCAGGTAGATCCGGTCACCCTTATTCAATGCCAGTTCGCTTTTTGAGAATGGATTGGGATTAAAATACCTCCCCCCTATCGAGCGTCTATCTCCCTTGATCACTTCAACCTCCTTCCCTCCTCTTCTCTTAAGGAATAAGGATCTTTTAGCGCCGGAAAAACTAAGGTATACATTCTGATCATTTTCATCATCATTCTGTATTGTAATCTTACAAAGGCAAACATCCATCCCATCTTCGTTTTCAGTCTTGCTTTGGTTCAGGGCTTTCCGTATTCTTTTGTCCATTAATTCCAGGATCACATCTGTCTGTACAACTTTTTGCTCATTAACAATCGTATCCAGGGCCCTGGCCCCTATCATAGAAAGGAATCCTCCCGGAACCCCATGTCCTGTGCAGTCCACCACAGCAAGATAGAATTGCCTCTCATTGGATTTTTTTTTCTTGCGGCTGGTAAACCAATAGAAATCGCCAGATACTATATCCTTGGGTAAATAAATAATGAAACCTTCAAATAATTTCTTAAGATCGTCAATTTCCGGAAGCATGGCTTGCTGGATGGTCAGGGCATAATAGATACTGTCAGTAATATTTTTCTTCTGGTTTAAGATATCTGACTTCTGACTTTGAATAACCTTATTTTTCTCCTTCAATATCCGGTTTGCCCTTTTTTTTGTCCTGTAAGCTCGATAGCTGATAAATCCCATTCCAAATATCAGCATGGAAAGCACAATGAATAACCAGATTACCATAGTTTGCCTTTCAATCTGAATTCTCTGTTTTTTCAGGATCTTTTCCTGCTCGTTCATCATGGCGGTCTGAATTACCAGATCGTCAAGTTGCTTGTCAATTGTTTCACTTCGTTCATTTATCTCATTTTCCTTCTCCGATATACTTTTGTTCAACACTTCGATTTCAGCCTCCCTTTCCTTTACTTTATCTTCCTGGTCGGCCAGTAACCTGACCTTCTGGATCAAGTCCATTTCCTTCAAATTAACGCTATCGGAAAGTGTTGAAAGCTCCCCGGTTTGAAATTCTATCTCTTGAACTAAATTCTGTATCTCCTCTGATCTAAGTTCAAGCTTTTCTTCACTGCCTTGCAACTCCCCTTGTTTTTTGTCCAGCTGATAAATCACCGTATCGAGTTCAGCCCTGATTATGGCACCCTCATTTTCCAGCTCCTTGTAAATATCGCGGAGGTCTTCCTCATCACCACCAATCAAGAGTATTTTGGGTGAAATCTTTAATCCAGCCTTATCAATATTGGTTTTGTTAATCTGGAAGGGTTTATGACCAGCGATATTCATCCCTAACAGGTTCAGCATGGTAAAATCAATTGTTTTGGCAGAGTCAGTTACAATCAGAACGGGCTTACTATCCAGCTGATTAAATATTTTCTTGAGTGATTTATTCTTTTTCTCATCAACATAAAGAATATCAACCTGTTTTAGATCCCGCAGATTCTTGAAAAATGAAACTTTGAAGGGTTTCTCATTTACAGTTTGTACATGGGACTTCAGGCTAATCTGGGTATAAATGGAATGAGAAGAAAGGACTCCTATATTAAAGGTATCTATGTCCTCTTCCTCCGGCCAGGATATATAATTGGCCAGTAAAATGGTGTATTCAGACTTCAGCCAATCTTCTGTTACGACCTGCCCGTATACCTGTAGATTGCTACAAAAAGCCAAAAACAATAAAAGAATATATCCGCTTAAGATATGCTTCACTTCATAAATGTAGGAAATATAATTTTTCCGTATTATTTATAAGGCAAATGGAAGAATAACTCAAACAGGAAATGGAATGGGAATAATTGGAACAAAGGAGGAAACCAGCTCATTTTGAGATTAATGTTTGAAATGAAACCACTACCATAAGAATTTTAAACATTGGAATGAGCCGGTTTCTTATCCTCCTTTGTATATTTTGACCATTAACCAAGCCAGACTTGATAATAATGGATTCAATATATCTGTTTGTCAAACAACGACACCTTTTAGAAAATATTCTCTGTAAAAGGCCAATGTATTTTGTACATTGTTGGACACAAATATATAACTATTTTACTGTCTTTTGAAAGTATGATATTTTTTTTTCATCTAACCTTTCAAAATATCCTTAAAATTTCAATAAATGCAGGGCATTGGAGAGCGTATATCTTTACTAATCAAAGAATTAGGGTTAAATAAAAATTCCTTTTCAAAAGAGATCGGATTGCGAAATAATTCTACTATCACGAACATTGTTAACAATCCGAAACGCAGTCCAAGCTACGATATTATATTCAGGATACTTTCAAAGTACAATCAACTAAATGTAAGATGGTTGATTGCCGGACAGGGGCAAATGTTTTCTATTGCTGAGGACTCCTTTCCCAATATTAATGACCGCCTCTCCCATATTCACCGTAAATATACAATAACACTCAACGAAGCAGCCGAAAAACTAGGTGTAAAGGAAGATGTACTACGAACATATTTCTATGAGAATGAATCACCGCCGGATCATATCATCAAAACTTACCTTGAAGTATTTCCCGAAGTTAATCCCGACTGGTTAAGGTATAACCAGATACCCATGGTGACAAGCAAGGGTATGGGTGATTATATTCCTCCTTCTACTCTCAATAAAATGATTAAGACATTTGGGGCAAGCGCTGAAGGAGAATACAAATCCCTGCTGAATTGCAGCAATGCCAGTCCTGCTCATATCGTGAGAATCGAATCCTTCCTTGAATGTGATATTGCCCTGGAAGTATTTGGAGATGATATGGAGCCGGAGTTTTATCCTGGAGATATTGTAATGGTGAATCAGGTAGATAAAAATAGCTATATCTACGGACTGCCATATATACTGATAACCAAAGAAATTAACCTCTTACGATTTATTAATAATTCCGGGAATCCTGATACCCTTCTTCTGGAAAGATCAATCGGTTCAGAAGAAGCTATTGAAGTTAACAAGGCTGATATTTTGCAACTCTTCCTTGTTAAGGGTAAGATTCGTCGCTATAACTAATCTTCTTACCCGATCAAAATCATCTTTTTACTCGCAGAAAATGATGAATCCTCACCAGGGTTTTCAAAAGGCATAATTTATTATATTTGTCCACTTAAAATTAAAGACGGGTCTGATGAGAAAACTGGGAATTATTTTTGTTGTAATAGGCGTCTCAATGATAATGGCATGTACCGGTGGACGGTACCTGGAAATGACGAATTCCGGAGCAGAATCTTACAAGAATGGAAACTTTCGGGAAGCTCTGGAGACCTCTGAGCAAATCATTACCGAGCTTGAGGCAAAGGGAAAACCTGCAACAGGAGATGTTTATGCCCTTGCAGGAATGGCTGCCTATGAACTACAGGAATACGATAAATCCCTGAATTACCTCGAAAAAGTAAATCAGGTTGAATATTCCGACGCGAATTTATATCTCTATCTTTCGAAAAATTATCAGCGGATCGATAACCTTTCCAAGGAAATAACAGCCCTGGAAAATTACCTCTTAAAATATCCAAATGGCAGTAAAGCAGGAGAAGTCAGAGCAAGACTTTTTCAGACCTGTATCGAGAGTGAGAATTTTGAATTAGCAGGGGACCTCTGGGAAGGGATGGATAGTACCTCAAGCGGAGATCTGAACAATATGGAAACCTGGATGATATTGAATCGGATGCAGGACAATGAAGCTGTCTGTGATTCGATGTCCCAGAGGATTCTGCACCAACAACCTGATAATGAAACTGCCCTGAAATGGTCAGCTGAATCTCATTTCTGGAAAGCTGAAGATTCCTACCAGTACCAGATGAAGGCCTATAAAGGAAACCGGACCCGGAAACAATATTCCATTCTACTTAAGGCATTTAAACAGGTTAATGCTGACTTCAAACTATCAAGAGATTATTTTCTGAAGCTCTATGAGATGAACCCAAATTCTGAATATGCAATGTACCTTGGTAATATTTTTACCCGGCTTGATGATGAAGGAAAGGCGAAATACTATAAGAATCTCTC
>JAUUZM010000215.1 GCA_030589965.1 Bacteroides sp. | reverse complement strand
CTCCGGCCATCGACGTAAGGTTATTCAAAAGGGCTGCTGCCGTTTTCAAAAAACTTCCCGATATGTACAGGCAGTTATACCAGATGGAAAGAGAGTTGAAAGAACTCAAAAAGTCTGAATAATTCTCAGAGGATAAATACAGTCAATCAGATTTACTTAATTTTTGTATATTTCGGGACGAAAATCACAGCTATTAAAGGGGAATATGACTGAAAACCAGAAAACTATAAAAAAAAATATCAGCTTCAGTGGCTGGGGACTCCATACCGGCGTTGAAGTAAAACTCACGCTTGCTCCTGCACCTGAAAACCATGGTTATCAATTTGTCCGAACAGATCTGAACGACCGTCCCGTGATTCGGGCGATTGCCGAAAATGTGGTGGAGACCAGCAGGGGTACAACCCTTGAAGAAAAAGGCGTCAAAGTGTCAACCATTGAACACGTCCTCGCAGCCTGCGTAGGAAGCGGCATTGATAATATAAGTATAGAGCTTAACGGTCCAGAGGCACCCATTCTTGACGGTAGTTCAAAAGACTATTCCGAGGCCATCGAGAAGACCGGGTTTACCATGCAGGAAGCACCCAGAAATGTGTACAAGATCGAAGAAAAGATTGAATACAGGGATGAGGAACATGGTATCGAACTGATCGCCTATCCGGATGATAAGTTCAGTGTTGATGTAAAAATCGATTACAATTCCAAGGTTCTCGGATTCCAATATGCCAACCTGGATGATATAAAAAACTTTAAAGAAGAGATCTCATCGGCCCGTACCTTTGTTTTCCTGCATGAATTGGAGTTTCTTCTAAAAAACAACCTGATTAAGGGTGGCGATGTTGATAATGCTATTGTAATCATCGACCGCAAAGTTTCCCAGGATGAACTTGACAGGCTTGCCGAACTTTTCAATAAACCAAAGGTCAAGGTTCAGCCCGAAGGCATTCTGAATAATGTTAGCCTGAATTTCAGCAATGAACCCGCCAGGCATAAACTACTGGATATTTTAGGTGATCTGGCTCTTATTGGACAACCAATCCAGGGGAAAATAATTGCCACCCGCCCGGGACATTATGCCAATAACCAATTTGCTCGATTGATACGTAGTAAGGCCAAAAAGGACAGGTTGAAAAAGAAAGCCCCGAAGTATGATTTAAATAAACCTATTCTTCAGATTGCTGATATCAAAAAGATTCTGCCTCATCGTTATCCCTTCCTGATGGTGGACAAAGTCCTGCACCGGGATGAAAAGACCTGTGTTGCTGTAAAAAATGTTTCTGGTAACGAACCCTTCTTCGAGGGTCATTTCCCTCAGGAACCGGTTATGCCGGGAGTGCTGCAGGTTGAAGCCATGGCTCAGGTGGGTGGGATTCTTGTCCTGAATACGGTCCCTGATCCTGAACATTATGCTACTTACTTTCTGAAAATCGACAATGTGAAATTCAAAAGAAAAGTAGTCCCAGGTGATACGCTGGTTATTACAGCTGACCTCCTGGAACCCATCCGAAGGGGGATTGCACTTATGTTTGGCCAGGTATTTGTTGGAGACAATGTAGTCTCAGAAGGAGAACTTATGGCCCAGATTGTAAAAGAATATGAATAATACAACTCATGCCGGGGCAAATGTCCATCCCGGAGCCAAAGTTGCAGATGGAGTAACTATTGAACCTTTTGCTACGGTTAACGAAGATGTTGAAATTGGCGAAGGATCCTGGATAGGACCCAACGCCGTATTAATGGATGGCACCCGGCTGGGTAAAAACTGCAATGTATTCCCCGGTGCCGTGATTTCTGCCATCCCACAGGACCTGAAATACCAGGGTGAAAAAACAAGCGTCGTAATTGGAGACAACACTACTATTCGGGAATGTGTCACCATTAATAAAGGAACCAATGCGAAGGGAATAACCACCATTGGCAATAATTCCCTTTTAATGGCCTATGTACACATCGCTCATGATTGTAAGATTGGAAATGATGTGATCCTGGTTAACAGTGCTGCTGTTGCCGGGGAAGTAGAGATTGATGATTTTGCCATTGTAAGCGCAGCTTCCCTTATTCACCAGTTTTGTAAAATAGGAAAACATACCATGCTTCAGGGAGGTTCCAGGGTAGGCAAAGACATTCCGCCTTATGTTACGGTTGGACGGGTACCCTTAGTTTATGTCGGACTCAATTCAATCGGACTGAAGCGTAGGGGTTTCTCGACTGAAAAAATTAATTCAATCCAGGAGATCTACCGGGTAATTTATAACAGTGGACTTAATTTTACGCAGGCCCTTGAGCAGATCGAAAAAGAGATTGCCGATTCTGATGTACGAAAAGAAATCTTAGATTTCATGAAAGAATCGAAAAGAGGACTTATCAAGGGTATCAACTCGGCCGAAGCTGAATAAGTCCCGCCATTACTCTAAAGAATTCCACCCCTGAGCCTGAAGCTCAATCTCGGATCCATGATCCGTTACAAATTTACATCCCGTATCTCCATCTGTAACATGTCCGATCATTGTGACATCGGAAATTTTCTGAATATCGTCATGCTTGTCTAAGGGTACTGTAAACAGCAATTCATAGTCCTCTCCCCCGTTTAGGGCACAGACAAATGCATCGATATTCATTTCCTCAGCCGCCCTTACAGTCTCGGGGTCGATGGGTATTTTATCCTGGAAAATTCTGCAGCCCATACCACTCTGCGAACAAATATGCATTAAATCGGATGATAAGCCATCGGAAAGGTCTATCATGGAATGAGGAACCAGGTCTTTCTCCTGAAGGGACTGGATTATATCCTTCCTTGCCTCTGGCTTTAACTGCCTGGATAATAGATACTCATACCCTGAAAGATCAGGTTGAATGCCCTGAGGTGAATCTTCAAACAATTTCCTTTCCCGCTCCAGAAGCTGCAATCCCATATAGGAAGCACCCAGGTTTCCGGAGACACAAATAAGATCGTTCACCCTTGCCGTATTTCGGTAAACAGTTTTTCCTTTATCCACTTCCCCAAGAGCAGTTACTGAAATGGTAAGTCCGGTTACAGAAGAGGTAGTATCTCCTCCGACCAGATCCACCCCGTAATTCTCACAGGCCAGCTTAACTCCCCCGTACAATTCATCCATGGCTTCAAGAGAAAATTTTCCTGAAATCGCCAGGGAAACAGTCACTTGTTTAGGAATCGCATTCATTGCATATACATCAGATAAATTAACAACTATAGCTTTGTATCCTAAATGTTTAAGAGGCGAATAAATAAGGTTGAAATGAATTCCTTCGACCAGGAGATCAGTTGTTACCACGATCTTTTTTCCCTGGTAATCCAGCACCGCCGCATCATCCCCGACGCCCCTCAGGCTGCTTTTATTTTTAAGTGAAATATCACCAGTTAGGTGATTGATCAATCCGAATTCACCAAGATCGGATAGCGGAGTTACTTTTTTCTTATTGCTCATACTCTAGATTATGGTCAAATTTAATACTTTTATGTATCTTTGTCCTTATTTGGAATAAGTCTAAATAAGCTTAGCAGATTAGAATTGGGGGGAGGAGAAATGAAAAATAAACAAGACGAGATTCTGAGGGAAGTAACCCAGAGCGATTATAAATACGGCTTCTATACTGACATTGAGACGGATACCATTCCCAAGGGACTGAATGAGGATGTTATTCGCCTGATTTCAGCAAAAAAAGAGGAACCGGAATGGCTGCTTGAATACCGTTTAAAAGCATTTGCCCAATGGCAAAAAATGAGCATGCCTAAGTGGGCCCACCTTAAAATTCCTGAGATTAACTACCAGGATATTATTTATTACGCAGCCCCAAAACAGAAAGTCAGTCTCGAAAGTCTTGACGATGTAGATCCGGAATTACGAGAAACATTTGACAAACTGGGTATTTCATTGGATGAACAAAAACGACTTTCTGGCGTTGCAGTTGATGCTGTAATGGACTCAATATCAGTTAAAACCACATTCTCAGAAACCCTGGCCGAGAGAGGTATTATCTTCTGTTCATTCTCTGAGGCAGTCCAAAACCATCCTGACCTGGTTAGAAAATATATGGGCAGCGTAGTGCCTTATACCGATAATTATTTTGCAGCTCTGAATTCAGCGGTATTTTCCGATGGATCCTTTTGCTATATACCCAAAGGTGTCAGGTGTCCTATGGAATTGTCCACCTATTTCCGGATCAATGCTGCAAATACCGGACAATTTGAGCGGACCCTCCTGGTAGCTGATGATGAAAGCTATGTGAGCTACCTGGAAGGATGTACTGCTCCCATGCGTGATGAGAACCAGCTGCATGCAGCGATCGTTGAAATTGTGGCGATGGAAAAAGCCGAAGTAAAATATTCAACCGTTCAGAACTGGTATCCCGGAAATAAAGAAGGCAAGGGAGGCATATTTAATTTTGTGACCAAGAGGGGGATCTGTAAGGGTGACAATTCCAAGATATCATGGACCCAGGTAGAAACCGGCTCAGCCGTTACCTGGAAATATCCCAGTTGCATTTTAAAGGGACATAATTCAATAGGGGAGTTCTACTCGGTAGCAGTTACCAATAATATGCAGCAGGCAGATACCGGAACCAAAATGTTGCATATTGGAAGGAATACCAGGAGCACAATCATTTCCAAGGGAATATCGGCAGGGAAGAGCCAGAATTCTTACAGGGGATTGGTTAAGGTGTTAAAGAATGCAGAAAACGCAAGAAATTTCTCCCAGTGTGATTCCCTCCTGCTTGGTGATAAATGTGGGGCTCATACATTCCCGTATATCGAAACCGATAATAGTTCAGCCATCGTGGAACATGAGGCAACCACTTCCAAAATCAGTGAGGACCAGATATTTTACTGCAACCAGAGAGGCATAGACACTGAGAAGGCTATTGGCCTGATTGTCAATGGATATGCAAAGGAGGTGCTGAATAAACTGCCTATGGAATTTGCAGTTGAAGCACAAAAATTATTGCAGATCTCCCTTGAGGGATCTGTGGGTTAATGCCCATATATGAAAACAAACGGAATTAGAAATCAGAATAGATGTTATCAATAAAAGAATTAAAAGTAGCCATTGGGGGTAAGGAAATCCTGGAAGGGATTAATCTGGAAGTGAAGGCAGGAGAAGTACACGCTATAATGGGACCGAATGGCTCGGGGAAGAGTACACTGGCGGCAGCACTTGCCGGCAGGGATATATTTGAAGTCACACATGGTTCGGTAAATTATATGGGAGAAGATCTCCTGGAAATGGCCCCTGAGGAAAGGGCCAAAAAGGGTATTTTTCTGGGTTTTCAATACCCGGTTGAAATCCCCGGCGTAAGCATGGTAAATTTCATGAAAACTGCAGTAAATGAGCATAGAACCTACCAGGGATTAGATCCCCTTTCAGCGGGTGACTTTCTGAAGTACATGCGTGAGAAAAAGGAAATGGTTGACATTGACTCAAAATTGACAAACCGTTCGGTTAACGAAGGTTTTTCAGGTGGGGAGAAGAAAAAGAATGAGATTTTTCAAATGGCCCTTCTGGAACCAAAACTGGCCATACTGGATGAAACTGACAGCGGTCTTGACATTGATGCACTTAAAATTGTCGCCAAGGGAGTTAATACCCTGAAAAGAAAGGACAACGCTACCATTGTGATAACTCATTACCAGCGCCTGCTGGATTATATAGTACCTGATTTTGTGCATGTACTGTACCAGGGTAGAATCGTAAAATCAAGCGGTCGGGAACTTGCTCTTGAGCTGGAAGAAAAAGGATATGAATGGATAAAGGCTGAAGCCAACGGCCGGGGGTAATAATAGCAGAGATGAGTAGCAGTGCGGAATATATAGAGTTATTCAAGGAAAATGAAAGTCTCATGGGGAAGGCTTCACCTTCCTATATGAGGGAGATCCGTCATGATGCGATGGACCATTTCAGCAAGATCGGTATCCCCGACAGGAAATCTGAGATCTATAAGTACACCTCAATCCAGAAAATTT
>JAUUZM010000064.1 GCA_030589965.1 Bacteroides sp. | reverse complement strand
CATAATTAATGAAGAATCAGGACTACAGGATGATGTGATCCTGGGACAATATGTTGATAAATACAATAATTTATGGCTTACACTAAGCAGTGGAGTTAGTAGGATTGAAATCAATTCTCCGATAACTCATTTTACTGATATCCATGGACTATCTGGCTCCATTGAGTCGATTGCCCGTTTCAACAATACGATTTACGCTACTAATAACCAGGGATTATTTTACCTTGATCAGGGGAAATTCAGCCAGGATTTATCTGATTTTGCACAACCAATCTTCAAGCAGGTAGAAATTTTTAATTTTGAATGCTGGGAAATTCTTACTTATAAAAATGGAGATGAAAAAAATTTACTCGTAGTTAGTAATGAAGGAATTTATGAGGTCAATCAGAATAACGAATCAAAAATTCTTCTTTACGGTTACGTTTATGGCCTCTTTCAATCGAAACTTGATCCATCCCGTGTTTATATTGGCCTGGAAGATGGACTTGCCAGCATTTATCGTAATAATGGTGCCTGGATACAGGAGGGAAGTATTGAAGGGATAACTGAATGGATTAACTCACTTGCGGAGGATCACCAGGGTAATCTGTGGATGGGAACACCCGAAGATGGTATCCTGAAAATGCACATACAGTATATTGATGATGGTAGAATTGGAAAAACAACGGTAACCAGGTACAACCAAGAGCAGGGCCTTCCTGATGGATTATCAATAGTATCATCATTAAAAGCTCCTCTATTGGTAGGAACTACTAAAGGTCTTTATAAGTATGATATTCGGACTGACAGATTTGTACCTGATTCAGCTTTCAGAGAAGATTTTTATAACGGCAGCCTTTGGATACATAGATTGATAGAGTCTCCCAACCCGGAGCTCTGGATGGTTGCTTATGATGAAAATGCTGATGAATACAAATATTTAACCGGGTTTTTTAAACAATCCTCTGAAGGGAAATATGAATGGATTTCCGCACCATTTGCAGGTTTATCTAAAGGCCTGATCAATGTTATTTATCTGGATGAAAATTCTGTTGTCTGGCTTGCTGGCGATGAGGGACTTTTCAGGTACAATCTTAAAAATTCCAAGAATTACAAACAAGATTATAATGCCTATGTGCGGAATATAGATTATAGTGAAGGCGGGCAAGTTTTTGGAGGCGCCCACATGAGTGAAATTAATGTAGTCGCTCCAAATCAACCTGAACATTCAAAACCATTCCTTCTCTATCGCAATAATTCATTGGTTTTTAATTTTGCGGCCCTCGATGGGGAGGATGAGACATTTATGAGATTTTCTTTTTTCCTGGATGGTAATGATAAAGACTGGAGTGATTGGACAAAGGAGACTTTCACCATTTACACAAACCTACATGAAGGCAAATATGCATTTCAGGTGAAAGGAAGAAATATCTTTGGCCAGGAAAGCAGTATAACCAGCTATGAATTTACAATCCTTGCCCCATGGTATAGAAAATGGTGGGCTTTTATGATATATGTATTTATAGCCGCAATAATAGTTTACACGATTGTGATTATTTATACCAGACAACTACGTGAAATTATTCGTGAACGAACAGCAGAAGTAGTGGAACAGAAAGAGGTTATTGAAGAAAAAAACAAGGACATCATGTCAAGTATTCAATATGCGGAAAAAATACAACGAGCGATGCTTCCACCAGAAGATGATTTAAACAAGCTCAACCTTGACGGATTTATTCTTTTTCTTCCAAGAGACGTGGTTAGTGGTGACTTTTACTGGCTGACGGAAAAGGAAGGAAAAATTATTACGGTAGCGGCAGATTGTACAGGTCATGGAGTTCCGGGAGCATTTATGAGTATGTTAGGGCTTGCCTTTTTAAATAAAATTGTTGAAGAAAGGCATATTCTTACTGCTTCACTCATTCTTGATGAATTAAGGACAGAGGTTATTTCTGCACTGAAACAGAAAGGACACGAGGGAGAGCAGAAAGATGGGATGGATTTAGGATTGCATATTATTGACCGGAAAAACATGACGATGGAGTTTGCGGGTGCAAACAGCTCATTGATTCTAATCCGGGACGATGAAATCATCCAGGTGAAAGGCGACAGAATGCCCATTGGAATTCATGCCCGGGCTGATGTTCCTTTCAGTAACCATATTATGGACGTTAAGAATGGTGATTGTCTCTACATTTTCTCAGATGGATATCCGGACCAGTTCGGCGGACCAAAAAATAAAAAGTTCATGGCTAAAAGGATGAAAGAATTATTGTTAAGCATTCACAAAAGTCCAATGGAAGAACAGAAGACGTTACTCCTGCAAACCTTTAGGGACTGGATTGAGCCCTATGGTACAGAACAGATCGATGACGTAATCGTTATAGGAGTAAGAATTTAGCTGTTCAGCACCCAGCCCGGGATGCTGAACAACTTTACTCCAAATTCTTATTGTATTATAAGTACCTTGTTGTAAATTCCTGTTCCGGTATCAATGTGCATCTGATACATTCCCCTGGCATAACCTGAAAGATCTAAAAGTATCTCTACCGAATTTGAAAGATCATTCATCTCACTCAAATAAACCAGCTTCCCACTGATATCAAACACCTTGATTTTCAAATCACCTGTTCTTTTATAATTAAGTGAAAGGTTGAATTGTCCTGAACTTGGATTGGGCCAAACCGATATCCCAAATTCTGAGACGATGGACTCAATACCAATCACCGATTTCAACTTATCCTTCCGGTTCGACCTTGTGGAATTCAAGGTAGCAGCCTTAAGTGGTGAACACCCTGTTGGATGTTCTGATTCCACATAATACCATACATCCTCATCCGGAACTGCAAAGTCAGAATATGAATTTAGGTTACTTGGCACCTGGGTAATTTTTGTTAACCCTGTGGAAGCAGCCCATCTCCAAATATGATAGGTGTTTTCTTTTGGAATAAATCCTTCATAGTGATTCCAACGCAGGTTAACTGAATTAAGCAGACCAAGGGTCAAGGTAAGGTGCATTGTTTTATGAGATAAACTCAAAACAGATTCACCACAATCACCAACTGCAGATACTTTGTACCTCCATGAGCGGTTGATCGGATCAGCATGTAAATCCACATATGTACTCAGGCTATCGAAGGGAATATTAGCTATAAAATTAAACACCCCTGCAGATGAAGTTTCCCTGTAAATGTTATAGGAAGTTATTCCCTGCCCTGATTCCTTATTCCAGACTAACCTGTTTCTACCAGTTAGTGAATCAACTGTAACAAGACAAATGGAAGGTCTGGGTGGAAGTTCTGCAGCAATTGTTGCATTCGCATAAGCAAGACAGGAAGATCCATCATTCACCTCTACTGTGTATTCTCCAGGACCAACACCTGTCAGGTCTTTAGATGTACCAGCAGAAATACCATTTTTAGACCATTTATAAGTGTAACTACCACTTCCGCCAGCAACATTGATAACCACTGAGCCATTGTTCGCTCCACAATCACTGGGTGTTATAGAAGTTACGGTCACGACAGGTGCATTCTTGGCACTTACAGAAACAATATAGGATGCCACACAACTATTATTATCCACAATAGTTGCCTTATAGACACCGGCACCAACATTTTCCATAAAGTCTTTATGTGGAGTGGGCAATCCTTCCCATGATATTGCATATGGTGTCCCTCCATTTAGGGGAGTGCCACCTGAAATATTCAACTTAATACTCCCGTTTGTCAATCCACAATCAGTTGAAGTAACTGTTGATGCTGCAGTGATAGGGGCCGGTTCCTCAACTGTAATGCTTTGAACAGCTTTGCACTCGTCTGCATCTGTTACTGTGAGTTCATATGGTCCACCAGGAAGATTCAAAATATCCTGGGTAATTTCGCCATTAGACCATGAATACTCATATGGTATCTTTCCACCACTGACATTTACATCAATGATCCCATTTTCGTCACCGTTGCAGTCCAAATTCTGAATACCAACCAGGCTAATCACTGGTCCACCTATATCGTTTATCTCAGCAAGAGCAGTATTTGAACAACCAATATTATCGGTAACCGTTACAACATAAAATCCTGATGCAAGATCAGTTGCTGAAGATTCATCAGATCCACTTGTCCACAAATAATTAAATGGAGGATTATTACCAGATACAATAGCGGTTGCACTTCCTTCACTTGTTCCACATTGTGTGTCAGCGGTAGAAATATTTATCTGAATAGTATCATATTCCGTTACGGTCAGAGTTTCCCTTATTACTGACCCAGCCACATCCGTTACAGTCACGGTGTAGGACCCTGCTCTAAGTCCAATGGCAGTTGAATCTTTCTGTTGTTGAGGATCATCCCAAAGGTATGTAAATGGTGGTTTTCCACCTTCCATGGAAACTGTTGCAGTCCCATCAGATGAACCCTGACAGATAGGTGAATTTGTCTCGGATCCCAGGTTAATTACATTGAATTTTTCTGTTGCAACAATACTCCAGGTACCTATAGAATCCTGTACCCTGATAAACAGAGTATGTTCTCCTGCTTCCAGGCCTTCAACCAGAATACCACCTGTCCATTCAATCTCATTTCCCGGAGTTATTGGAATGCTAACTCCCTGGCCCTGTTGTACAGTATCCTTATTAAAAAAGTATTCGGCAGCAACAATCTTTGATCTGATCTTGCTTAGATCCAGGAGTGCATCATCAAATACATGAAACAAATGTCTTGAAACATGTCCCCATTTTCCAGAGGCATCCCTTGCCCGTACTAAAAGTTGATGCATACCAGGACCTACACTACTGGTTGAAAAATCAGTTAATTTTTCAAGATCGGCTCCAGGTGAGTCAGGAACCCATGTTCCAGTTCCAACCCCGGCATCCTTGTCAAAGAAATATTCAAACCCGACTAGATCCGCCTGTACTTTCGAAAGATCCATGGGAGAATCATCATATACATAAAATAGATGCCGCCTGACAAGGCTCCACCTTCCCAGATCATCCCTGACCCTGATGAAGAGATTATGAAATCCCGGACCAAGGGGAGAAACACTGAAGTTATATGATTCAGTGATATCATCTCCTGGGGTTATCGAGATTGCTATTCCATTACCGACTCCAGGATCGGAATCGAAGTAATACTCGGCATCGGCCAGGCTTTGTGTCCAGACTTGTCCGAAGGCCGTAATGCTTATGATTATAAAGATTAATATTTTCTTCATGACTTTTTTAGTTTAACAGCCCAGCTTGTGGAGCGTCATGATTATTAATCCTGTTTTTTTGCTTTGAAGGTTACGTCCAGCGTTCCGCCGGCTTTTACCGTGCTGGCATCCGCCGGAAACGTAATTTCAGTCATTTGTGGTATACTTGGATTTGCACCCGGAGTATAAGGTAACATCCCTCCATGAATGCCCATATCGCTTGCGTCCGTTCCTCCGTTAACGGCATTTACATTTTGGACATTCAGATCATGGCTATATGAGTAAGGGACTCCGGTCAATGAGTACAAAACAAACAAGGGATTCTCGCCTATATGGTTTCCGCTTCCAACTCCTCCGGGGTTCCCTGGACTGCCTACCAGGGTATCATTTGAATTCTGGTATGTCATGTTATTGTTAAATGCACAATTAGTACAGCCCTGAGGAGTAGCTGCAAAGAATATACAGTTTTCAACGGTTAGATCAGATGCATAAGTAAATACATTGGCAGTAGTGCGATTCAGGAAAACGCTATTCCTCACATATACGCTATCATGTGAGATCGGAAAGTAATAATATGAGTCACCAACTCTCGAATTGTCGAATATGTTATTATGAATCTGTATATTTTCAATCGTCCCGGCGTCAACATATAAACCACCAGCAGTTATTAAACAATTACGAATGGTATCATTCCGGTAGGTAACGGTTGTTTGATTCATATATAGGTTGGTAATATGACATCTTTCTATTAATACTCCATCCAGAATCTTAGCAGAATTGGTATGACCATAAAAATAAACTGTGGAGATTCTGAAACCGGATACTTTTGTATTACTTGCATAGAATCCTACATCTGCCTTACCATCAAGGGTCAGGCTGCTGAGAGTTGAGTTAGCACCGTATTGGTTTCTATGACCTGCGCCTATCAGGACTATTTCCCTGTCCACTGTAACGGCCCCGTAGGAGGTTGCTGAACCGTATACCATAATAGTATCACCATTAAGGGATGGGGTAATGGCCGCTTGTATGGAAGTAAACTGTGCCGGAGCCTTTGGATCGTTACTTACGGTTCGTACAGTAGCATTAGCAGTAATTGCGAGAGCGCAAACCAGAGAAAGCGTAAAAATTAATTTTTTCATGATTTTGGATTTTAATAATATTTAATTTCTAATTTCTTCAGTGGGGATGGCTAAGATATAATTATTTTAACACATTCATACCTTTTAATCTGTTATGTTTGAATCAATTAATAGATAATCTTCAATCGAATAAGATACACAGATCAGGTTACTGTGGCAAATATTTTTGACCAGAACCCAAATGATATTGCTAAATACAGCTTTTAGGAAAGAGGATTGTCCGGTTAAATTACTGGCAGGATTTCTTCAGCACCCTTTTGAGGTTGTAGCTTGTCCCCCATTCCACTGCTCTTTTATAATCCGGACAGTAGTCGTCAACCGGTCTGCCGGTTTTCATCTTAATATTCCCGCGAAGGGCATAAAAATCTCCCTTTGTATAGTCTTTCTGCAGAGCCCGGTTTACATCATCACGGGCTTCCTGATAATTCAACATTTTAAAGGCTGCTTTGGATCTTTCATAAAAATAGCTGGCATGACTGTCATCCAGCTCAATGGCATGATTCATGTATTCCTGCGCCATGGCTGCCTGCTTGAGGAAATCATTCATCAATACTCCCAGATAATAATATATTTCAGGGTCATCTGGATTTACACTCAAGGCATAATTCAGATCTTTTTGACTGCCTTCAAAATCGTCAAGATGCATTTTACTTGCTCCGGAGTATTTGTAAAAGTCAGAACTACCCGGAACGAGTTCAATACATTTACTGAAATCAGTCCTGGAACTCCTGTAATTTTCATTGACAAAGTATGAATATCCGCGCGCAAAATAATAGATAGCATTTTCGGGGGCTGATTCAATGGCCTTATTCATTGCTTCTTCGGCAAGGTTTTCCGGAATTGTTGAGAGAGCCCTGTAATCAAGTTGTAAACCTATCTCAAAATCTGCCTTCATAGCTTCCTCGTCTCCAAGCTTAAAGTCAGCCACGCCCCTTAGCAGGAATCCCAGGGCATTACCACGCTTCAGTTTCAAAACCTTGTCAAAATCTTCCTTTGCAGCCTCGTACTTTTCCAGACCCAAATTGGCAACTCCCCTGTTGAGAAAGAGTAGGGCAAACTTTGGATCCAAATCTATACCTCTGTCAAATTGACTTATAGCCTCCGTATAATTCATAAATCCTCTTGATAATACAGTCCCATAAGCCAGATAACCAGGGGCAAAATCAGGATATTCCTCAACTAAAATTCCAGCCAGTTCTCTTGATTTTTCGTTATTGACATTGATATATTCCCAGACATCACAAAACTTTGCATGCGGGGAATCTTTATAATCATCCCGGATTTTTTCTGCATATTCCAAAGAACCGGTTTCAAGGTACAATTCCATCAATTGGTCCGCGTAATCCTGTCCAAAACTATTGAAAGTTATACCAGATAAGAGAAATACAGAAACAAGAATTATCAGGGTTGAAAGGTGCTTGGTTTTCATATAGTCTTCGATTTGTAAGCTTTTCAAATTTAAAAAGAATAATCCATTGCTACCATATAGCCTCCATGCTTTCGAATATTCAGAACTGTACCGTCGCTAAAAATCAGGTACTGTCCCTTTATTCCACTCAATTCACCTTCAATGTTTCTCATCTTATCGAAACCAACGCTTTTCACTTTTTCCGGATACTCAATTACAGGATACTTTATTTCGGTTACCTCGTTTCCAGGAATTATAAACTCAGTATATTCATCACTCAGTAATGAGGATGCTCTGCTTTTTTCCTGCTCCAGGTCTATTTCCCTGTCAACTTTATTGGTTAGCATATTTCTCCAATTAGTCTTATCACTCATATGCTCCTTTAGGGCCACTTCAATCCGGCCAGCAAGGTGGCGGTTTGGGGTTCGTGCAAATGGTATGGCTTTCCATGCTCCCTGGTCGATCCAGCGGGTGGGTACCTGGGTGGAACGTGTTACACCCACTTTAAGTCCGCTAGACAGAGCCAGGTATACTATATGATCCTGGAGACAATGCTGTTCGGACCATCTCATGTCTCGGGAAACGCCTTCCTGGGCCTGGCATAGTTCCGGTCTTAAAATACATTCACTTGTTTCAGGGGCTGTAGAGAAACAGGGGTAGCAAAACCCCTGGGCAAAGGATTTACGAGTAATCTTACCACATTTAATACAATGAATGGTATCAAGATATTCAAATGCTACTCTCCTGCCAAGCAGTTCATTCATGGCAATATCATCTGTTCCCAGGTTAAGAACATAGTTTACAGAATCTCCCAATGTAGCGGGCATTTTAAGCAAAATTCCCTGTTTCATCAATTTTTTTTAAATATTTCCTAAAAAATATTATGTGCTAAGATATTGAATTTCTGTAGTTTATCAAACTACATAGAAATAAAATTGAATTATTATAGTACTATGTATTGCATGGTACTATATTTTTTTCATATCTTTGCATAGGATAATTACTTGTTATGTATAGTACTCTAAAAACATTACTAGTTCTAAAGTTAACATTAATACTGCTGATCATTACAGCAGGAATGGGTATTGTGTCAGAACATCCACACACAATAGAAAGCCCTGAAAGTGATATTTACCATTTAATGGAAAATGCCCACTTTGAAAAAATGATTTTTGAAAACGAGGAAAAAATTCATCAGGAAACAAACTTGAGTGAAACTGTTTCAAACCAAGATTGTCCAAATAAAAGCAGTTTGGGTGAGCTGCGACTATATATTGAATTATAAACAAATAGAATTATAAAGAGAATGAATGTAGAAAATGCAAAAGCACAAATGAGGAAAGGGATCCTGGAATACTGCATTCTTTCCATCCTGTCAAAGAACGATGCCTATGCTTCTGAATTAATTAAAGAGCTAAAGGAATCCAGGTTGATCGTAGTGGAAGGAACCCTTTATCCCCTCCTGACCAGGCAGAAGAATGCCGGACTGCTGGGATACCGCTGGGAGGAATCAACCCAGGGACCCCCGCGTAAGTATTATACAATTACAGATACAGGGAAAAAATTCCTGAATGAGATGCACCAGTCATGGAATGAACTGGTGGAAGCAGTAAGTATGTTAAACAGCAAGACAAAAGCAAGCAAATAATTATGAAAACGACAATTAAAATAAATCTGAGCGGACAGATATTTAATCTGGATGATGATGCATACCAGGAATTGAAGGAATACCTGGATTCAATAAGCAGGCGTTTCAGAGATTCAGATGAAGGAGTAGAAATCATCGGAGATATTGAGTCCCGCATTGCCGAGCTTTTCCAGGAAAAAATCAGTGACAAGAAACAGGTAATTACCATTGAAGACGTAAAGGACATCATTGGTAGAATGGGGCAGCCTGAAGATATCCTGGATGAGGAGGAAACAACAGGTTCAGGTAGCAGTAAGAGCCATACAAATAGCAGGGGTTCAAAAAGGTTATTCAGGGACCCGGATAATTCCGCAATTGGTGGCGTATGCGCCGGATTGGCAGCATATTTTGGAATCGAGATCTGGCTGATGAGATTGCTCTGGGTGATCTTCTTTTTTGCTACCGGAGTATTGTTCATCGTTTATATTGTTCTTTGGATCGTAGTACCAAAAGCCGAGACTGCCGCTGAGAAGCTGGAAATGCGCGGAGAGAGGGTGACTGTCTCAAATATTGAAAAAACCGTCAAGGAGGAATATGAAAATGTAAAAGAAAATGTAAAGGAAGGGTATCAAAAGGTTAAGAACTCGGGTGAATTAAAAAAAACTAAAAATGTCCTGGACGAAATCCTTCATGTCTTTGGCCGTATTATATTGATATGTGCCAAAATCATTTTATTCATTATAGGATTTTCACTGATTATTGGAGGCCTGGCAACCTTGACCGCTCTTTCCATTGGATTCTTCTTCAGCAGTGTTGTATTTCCGATGACTTTTTTCGGTTCAGATTTCCAATCCTTGCCGGAAATGTTTGGGATTTTTGGTGACCCAACCAATCTTACCCTCATTACCATTGCTTTGTTCTTTACCATAATAATACCCATTGTTGCCTTGATCTATGCAGGAATAAAAATGATGTTCAGGTTTAAAGCCAACGACAAAATGATAGGTCTTACAGCATTTGTACTTTGGATTTTGAGTCTTGTTTTTCTTATTTCCATGGCCGCTTTTGAAGGATGGCATTTCACCGATCATGGAAAATCAAGTATCAATTATGAATTGGAGGCCTTCCCCTCTGACACCCTTGCACTGAGCATCAATGAGAATCCAGATATTGAGGGATTTTCAGATGAATGGTACACAAGCTATGATGATGACTGGCACCTTCTTTCAACCGAGGATAAGGTGTATGGAAGGATGGATTTGAATATCCTTCCGGGGGACTTTGAGGATTGGGAAATTTCAGTACGGAAAAGTTCCCAGGGTCGCAACAATACAGAAGCTGTAATGAATGCCACCAAACTTGATTACAGCTGGAATCAATCTTCCTCAGCACTGGTGCTGGATCCTTACTTCAGTTTGGAAAAGCCTAATAAATGGCGCGCCCCGGGCACGACGGTAACTGTTCTGGTTCCAGAAGGAAAATACATCCGCCTGAATAAAAACACCAGGTATTTTCTCAACCGGGTTAAAACGGAGGACGAACTTTGGAAACATGAAATTGCTGGGGAAGTGTGGAAGATGACCGATGAAGGATTGGTGGCGGTGGATTGAAAACAGAAGTTAGCCAAGTATGTCATCGATGCTGTTAAGGCCATACACCGGGGGAATGCCGGATATGAATTCCGTGGTCAGGCTTTCGCTGTCCAATAACAATTTATTCCCCTCGATGATCTTCTCATTACGCAACTGCTGAGCCCAGTCAATGATACTGTCAATGGTTGGAACGTCCAGAGTTAGTTGGTCGGCAATCCATTTTGCGATGCACAGGCCATAATGAATGTCGTCTGTAAAGAAGCGGTGGTCCTTGTCTATGACCCATTCGCCGCT
>JAUUZM010000100.1 GCA_030589965.1 Bacteroides sp. | reverse complement strand
CAAGCAATTCAGCGATGTCATAATTTTTCACATTTTCCTCACGGTTTTTATATTTTAATCCATCGGTCATCATCACCATGCAATACGGACAAGCCGTTGCAATGATATCTGCGCCGGTATCAAGGGCTTCTTCACACCGCTCGATAAATACTTCCTTATTTCCTTTTTCAGCCTCCTTAAACATTTGTCCCCCGCCAGCACCACAGCAAAGGGCAAAACTTTTATTCCTTGGCATCTCATTTTTCGCTGCTGCCATTGAATCCAATATCTGCCTGGGAGCACTGTATTCCTTATTGGCCCTGCCAAGGTAGCATGGATCATGGAAGGTTATTGTCCTGTCTTCCAAAGCACCTGCCGGTATTTTAAGACTCCCGTCATCCATCCGTTCCTTCAGGAACTGAGTATGATGAATCACTTCAGAGCTACCACCCAGGTCAGGATATTCATTCTTAAATGTATTGTAAGCATGTGGGTCGCAGGTAAGGATCTTTTTGACCTCCATGCTTTCGAAGATCTCAATGTTCATTAATGCCTGCATCTGGAAGAGCATTTCGTTTCCTGCCCTTCGAGCCACATCCCCGCTGGAGGATTCATCTGTACCCAGAACAGCATAGGATGTTCCCAGGTATTCAAGAATCTTCACAAACGAACGGGAAACGTTTTTATAACGGTCATCGAAGGCTCCTGCACTTCCAACCCATAAAAGATACTCAGGATTTTCTCCCCTGGCGATGCTCTCAGCGAGAACAGGAACCACTACTTTCTTTTGCCTGGTTTCCATCTTATTTCACAGTTTCGTTCATCATTATATCCTCAGCCCAGAGCATACGGTCTTCCTGGGAAAATTGCCAGGGAGCACCATTGTTTTCAATATTAGAAAATATTGAATTCAATTCTCCCGGGGCGGCGGACTCCTCCATAACCAGGTAACGCCTCATTCCAATTATCATGGCAGGATGGTTTATGTTTATGGGACATTCCTGAGCACAAGCATTACATAAAGTACAGGCCCATAGTTCTTCCTCTGAAACATAATCACGGATAAGGGATTTCTCATCAGAATAATCCCGGCCATTTTTAACCATACCTGGTCCTTTTTCCTTCATTCTTGCCCGTACATCCATTACTATTTTCCTGGGCGAAAGTTTTTTACCAGTAATGTTTGCCGGACATACGGCTGTGCACCTGCCACATTCTGTACAAGCGAGTGAGTCCATGTAATTTTTCCAGCTTACATCTTCAACATCAAGGATTCCGAAACGTTCCGGCACCTCCTCATCTTCTCCTTCAGGGGAAGCTGCAAAAGCCTGGTCCGGGTCCATCATGATCTTTACTTCTTTGGTAACATTTTCCATAGTATCCAGTTTACCCAGAGGTTGAAGGCGCGTGAGAAATACGTTGGGAACGGACATAAATACATGAAAATGCTTCGAGTAAGGAAGGTAATTTGCAAATAGGAAAATCAGGATTATATGGGTCCACCAGCTGATTTCATGAAAAAGTATATTTTGAGATTCACCTGTCGATAACCATGATGCAACAACCTGGCTTACCGGATACACTCCCTGAACTTCATGTCCGGCCTGCAAGGCGGATTTGATATAAAATATATTCATATCAAGGAGTGAAAGCATAAGCAGAAGAATCATGGTAAGCGCAATATTTGCATCGATGTGAGAAATATGCTTCATTTCAATACCAGAGAAACGCTTTACATTCAGGAACAATCTCCTACCGAGGAATACAATTATTGCGATGGCAATAATCAGGGCAAAAACGTCTCCGGAAGCCATGATAATATTATAGACCAAGCCCAGGAAAGAAAGAACTCTTTCGGTCCCTGAAATTCCATCAATTACCATTTCAAGACTACCTAACAGGATTACACAGAATCCCCAGAAAACCAGGGCATGTAAAAATCCCATAACGGGCTTTCTGAAAATTTTTGTTTGTCCAAATGCAACTTCCAACATGACAGCGAATCGGCGCCCGATATTCCTCACCGGGAAAGCAGGACGTGTAAGTTTAAAAAAACCGATAAACCGGCGGGTAGTTATTCCAAATGCAACAAGAGTCAGAATAAGGGAAAAGATGAAAATATATTGTTTCAGCATGATGCCCGTGATTAGGATCGTTTTTAGTCCAACGCCAGGAGATTCCTGACCCTTGGAACTATTGCTTACTGCGCTTTTGCAGCTTTAATTTCATTAATAAATTCGGGCAGAACCTGAAGTGCATCCCCCACAATACCGTAATCGGCAGCCTCAAAAATAGGGGCATCCTTATCGGTATTCACGGCAACGATATACTTAGATGAACTAACACCGGCCAGGTGCTGGATTGCACCAGATATCCCGAAAGCCAGGTAGAGATTAGGAGCAATGATCTTACCGGTTTGTCCGGTATGCTCATCATGAGATCTCCAGCCTTCATCTGAGACAGGTCTTGAACAAGCCATAGCCGCTCCAAGAACATCTGCAAGTTCCTCAAGAGTTTGCCAGTTGTCTCCTGATTTCATACCTCTTCCGCCAGAAACCACAACTTCCGCATCGGATAGCAGGATCTTTCCTGTCTGCTTTTGAACATCTTTCACAATCGTCTTCCCGGTGGAGGAATCGACACCTGAATCAAATGCTTCGACAGATGCATTACCACCCGTTTCGACGATTTCATAAGAATTCTGAGCCAGGGTCAGGATTGCTGTGTCTGAAAGGACCTTAACCTTTGCAAAGGCCTTTCCACTGAATACTTTTTTATTTACAAGCAAAGGGGAAATTGCTTCAGGAACTGAGGTTACCCCCGAAGCAAGACCAGCCTTTAATCTGACCGATAGCCTGGGAGCCAGTGCTTTACCTGCATTATTGTCAGATAGAATTATGACTTTCGCTCCAGACTTCTCTGCAGCTGCAGATATAATACCTGTGTACACCTGGTTATCAAAAGAACCCGCATCCCCGGCGGAGAGAACGGTTGAAGCCCCATAATTCCCAAGGGTACTGAGTTCATCGTCTCCCACATTTCCAATTGATAATGCTGTAACAGAGCCTCCTGTCATTTCAGCAACTTTGTTGGCATAGGAAACAAGTTCGTAGGACGAATTCTTGAATTTTCCGTCCCAGTTCTCTGTATATACTAATACTGACATAATGTGTTCTTGATTTTGTGAAGGTTAAATGACCTTTGCCTCGTTCTGCAGCAGGTTAACTAATTCCTTAATATTATCTGCCTCGAACATCTTACAGGGTTCCTTAGGAGTAGGCAATGCAAACTCCAGGGTTTCTGTAAGCGAAGCAACATCAACTGCGGATTCGACCTGCAGTGGTTTCTTACGAGCCATCATGATTCCACGCATCGCAGCTATCCTTGGTTCCTTGGCTATACCCTTCTGGACGATACAAATAAACGGCGTGGATATACTCAATTCTTCCCGGCCACCATCAATGTCGCGGTTAATCAAAACTTCTCCATTTGCAAAGTTCATGGAGGAGACAGCCGATACAGATGGCAGATCCAGGAGTTCTGATAACATACCTCCTACGGCCGAGCCATTATAATCGCTTGACTCAATTCCGTTAAGGATAATACCGAAGTCTCCGTTCTTTACAACTTCTGCAATCTGAGAGGCAACATAAAATGCGTCACCGGTTTCGGCATCCACCCGAATGGCATCATCAGCACCGATGGCCAGGGCCTTCCTCAAAGTTGGTTCAGCAGCTGCCGCACCGACTGTAATAACAGTCACTTTTGCGATGGGATTGGAAGTATCTTCCTTCAGCTCCATAGCTCTTGTTAAAGCCAGTTCATCCCATGGGTTAATAATCCACTGAACACCATTGGAATCAAAGGATGTATTGTCACCGGAGAACCGGACCTTTGTGGTGGTATCAGGAACATTGCTAATACATACGAGTACGTTCATGTCTACATTCGTTAATAATCTGACAAATATAAAAGAATTATAATAACCCGCCATATTTTGCGAGTTATCTAAAATCAATCAAAAAAAGGGTTCTGAACAAATGCCGGAACCCTTTTTAATATACTGATATACTTTAATTTACGCTTGTGCTGTTGGTCCCCCAAAATTCATTGGAATGAGCGGAGATCCTGAGCCCTCTACCTTTTTTATCTCGCCATGGATTTTTTCAAATTTTGCGATATTATCAGTAAGCGCCAACATTAACCGTTTGGCATGCTCGGGTGTCAAAATTACCCTGCTTTTAACTTCAGCTTTTGGTATACCGGGCATAACCCTTATAAAATCAACAACAAACTCAGAACTGGAATGGGTTATTACGGCAAGGTTTGAATAGATACCCTGTGCAATATCCTCTTTCAACTCAATATTTATCTGATTCTGGTTCTGGTTCTGATTCTGGCCCTGCTTGGGATCTTTTGGATCTTCCATTTCTATGATTCTAAAGATTGATCTTCTTTTACAACCTCTTCAGGAGTTTCACCACTCTGCTGAGCTGCCATAAGTGCATCATATTCCTCCCTTGAACCGACAACAAGTCTTTCGTAATCACGGATACCTGTTCCGGCTGGGATCAGATGACCCACAATCACATTTTCCTTCAGTCCTTCAAGGCTATCAATTTTACCAAAAATAGCGGCCTCATTGAGCACCTTGGTCGTTTCCTGGAAGGATGCAGCTGAAATGAAACTTTTTGTCTGAAGGGCAGCTTTTGTAATTCCCTGCAGAATCTGGTTTGATGTAGCCGGAACAGCTTCGCGTGCCTCGATCTGCTCCATATCCTTACGCTTCATAACAGAATTGTCATCCCTTAATTTTCTCGCTGTAATGATTTGTCCGGCAGTTGTAGCCGGTGAATCACCGGGCTCAATAACAACTTTCTTTCCGAAAATGGTGTCATTTTCATTCATGAATGCCCATTTATCAACGACTTGCTTCTCAAGGAATTTAGTATCTCCCGGATCAACGATTTCAACCTTCCGCATCATTTGTCGTACGATTACTTCAAAGTGCTTGTCATTAATCTTAACACCCTGCATACGGTATACTTCCTGAACCTCGTTCACAATGTATTCCTGTACCTTGGTTGGTCCCTTGATTGCAAGAATGTCTGCCGGAGTGATTGCTCCGTCTGACAATGGGATACCCGCTTTTACATAGTCATTTTCCTGAACAAGTATCTGCTTGGACAGTGGTACGAGGTATTTCTTGACCTCAGCCGCTTTTGATTTTATAATTATCTCACGGTTTCCGCGTTTGATCTTTCCGAAGCTGACCTCTCCGTCAATTTCAGATACAACAGCCGGGTTGGAAGGATTCCTTGCCTCAAATAATTCCGTTACTCTTGGAAGACCACCGGTGATATCACCAGATTTTCCAACAGCACGTGGTATCTTCACGAGGATATCACCTGTCTTTACAGAGTCTCCCTCGTTTACCATAATATGTGCACCCACCGGCAGGTTATAAGATTTCAATACATCTTTCTTGGGAGAAAGGATCTTTATACCCGGGTTCTTTGTCTTATCCCTTGTTTCAATGATCACTTTTTCCCTGTAACCGGTTTGTTCATCGGATTCTTCACGGAAAGTTATGCCTTCAATGACGGATTCAAATCCGATTTTACCGGCACTTTCTGAAATAATTACGGCATTATATGGATCCCATTCACAGATCAGGTCTCCCCTCTTAACTGTTGCACCATCCTTGGTAAACAGTCTGGATCCATAAGGAATTGAGTGGGTTGTCAAAGGAATTTTAGTATTCTTATCAATAACCCTCATTTCAGCCAGACGGCCGATAACCATTTCCACTTTATTGCCATCATCATCACGTTCAACAGAACGGAGTTCATCAATCTCGACGATACCATCATATTTTGAAATGATCTTAGACTCAGACGTAATATTAGAAGCCGTACCACCCACGTGGAATGTCCTCAATGTCAACTGGGTACCAGGTTCACCGATACTTTGAGCTGCAATTACGCCAACCGCTTCACCAATCTGAACCATTTTTCCGGTTGCCAGGTTTCTACCGTAGCATTTGCCACAAACACCTTTCTTTGACTCACAGGTAAGTACCGAGCGTATCTCAACCTGCTCCAGTGGGGAATCGTCAATAATCCTTGCGAGCTCCTCAGTAATTTCTTCTCCGGCTCCTATTATTAAATCTCCCGTCAGGGGATGATATACATCGTGTACAGTGGATCGTCCAAGAATTCTTTCGTAGAGAGATTCCACTACCTCTTCATTATTCTTAATGGCGGTTGCCACAATTCCCCTGAGTGTCCCGCAATCGTGCTCTGAAATAATAACATCCTGAGAAACATCAACCAGTCTCCTGGTAAGGTATCCGGCATCTGCTGTTTTCAGGGCTGTATCAGCAAGACCTTTACGTGCACCGTGAGTCGAGATAAAATACTCAAGTACAGATAGGCCTTCCTTGAAGTTTGAAAGGATCGGATTCTCAATAATCTCAGAGCCTGAGGCACCTGATTTTTGCGGCTTAGCCATCAATCCCCTCATACCTGAAAGCTGGCGAATCTGTTCTTTCGATCCCCTTGCTCCGGAGTCAAGCATCATATAAACAGGATTGAATCCCTGGTTATCTGAGCTGAGCCTTTTCAGAAGAGTTTGTGTCAGCCTGGCATTCGTATGTGTCCAGATATCAATAATCTGATTATAACGTTCATTATTAGTAATGAATCCCATATTATAGTTATTCACTACCTCATCTACCTCCTCATAACCTTCGGTTACATATTCGGCCTTTTCCTTTGGAACGATAACATCGTCCAGGTTAAATGAGAGTCCACCTCTGAATGCCATATTATAGCCCAGAGATTTAATATCATCCAGGAACTTGGCTGTAGCAGCTGTACCTGTCTGCTTCAGTACATAACCAATAATATCACGAAGAGACTTTTTGGTAAGAAGTTCATTGATATACTTAACTCCTTCGGGTACAAACTCATTAAAGAGTACTCGCCCTACCGTAGTCTCAATCATTTCATTCTTTCCGTCAGGATCGGGTATTCTTACCTTTATAATGGCATGCAGATTTACCTGGCCTTCATTATAGGCAATGTTTACCTCTTCCGGGGAATAAAATGAAAGGCCGGATCCTTTTACAGGAACTTCTTTGGTGTCTTTTCTGGCCTTGGTGATGTAATACAATCCCAGAACCATATCCTGTGAAGGCACGGAAATAGGAGCGCCATTTGCAGGGTTAAGGATATTATGAGAAGCAAGCATCAGCATTTGTGCCTCAAGTACAGCAGCATTTCCAAGTGGAAGGTGAACAGCCATCTGGTCACCGTCAAAATCCGCGTTAAAAGCTGTACAAACCAGAGGATGAAGCTGAATGGCCTTACCTTCAATAAGTTTTGGCTGGAATGCCTGTATTCCTAAACGGTGAAGGGTCGGTGCACGGTTCAGCAGCACCGGATGTCCTTTCAATATGTTCTCAAGAATATCCCAAACAACCGGATCTTTTCGGTCAACGATCTTCTTGGCTGATTTTACGGTTTTAACAATACCCCGCTCAATCAGCTTACGAATAATGAATGGCTTATAAAGCTCGGCAGCCATATCTTTTGGAATACCGCATTCATGCAGTTTCAATTCCGGTCCAACTACGATAACTGAACGGGCAGAATAATCAACCCTTTTACCAAGCAGGTTCTGACGGAATCTTCCCTGCTTACCCTTCAGACTGTCGCTGAGTGACTTCAATGGCCTGTTTGCCTCTGTCTTGACAGCATTTGCCTTTCTTGAATTATCGAATAGTGAATCAACCGCCTCCTGAAGCATCCTCTTCTCATTACGCAGGATAACCTCCGGGGCCTTGATTTCGATCAGTCTTTTCAGCCTGTTATTCCGGATGATAACTCTTCTGTACAAATCATTAAGGTCGGAAGTAGCAAACCGTCCACCATCGAGTGGCACCAGTGGCCTTAACTCAGGCGGAATTACGGGTACTACTTTTACGATCATCCATTCGGGTTTGTTTATACCTTTGGATGCCCTGAAAGCCTCAACCACCTGTAAGCGCTTAAGTGCCTCATTCTTTCGTTGCTGTGAAGTCTCAGTATTGGCCTTATGACGAAGTGAATAAGACATTTCGTCAAGATCAAGCCTGCCAAGCAGAGCGTACAATGCCTCTGCTCCCATATCGGCAATGAATTTATCGGGATGGTCATCATCGAGGAACTGATTTTCCTTAGGAAGACTTTCCAGAATATCAAGATATTCCTCCTCAGTCAGGAAGTCCAGATAATTCACATCGTCAGCCAGTTTTACACCAGGATTGATCACCACATACCGTTCATAGTAAATGATGGAATCCAGTTTCTTTGTAGGCAATCCGAGTAAGTATCCTATCTTGTTGGGGAGGGATTTAAAATACCAGATATGTGCAACCGGCACAACCAGGGAAATATGGCCCATACGCTCGCGTCGGACCTTTTTCTCTGTTACTTCAACACCACAACGGTCACATACAATACCTTTGTAACGGATCCTCTTATATTTTCCGCAATGGCATTCATAGTCCTTTACTGGACCAAAAATCCGTTCGCAAAAAAGTCCGTCACGCTCAGGTTTATAGGTCCTGTAATTGATGGTTTCAGGCTTAAGCACCTCACCGCTTGAGCGCTCCAGAATTTCTTCTGGTGACGCCAGTCCGATGGATACTTTAGTAAAATCAATTCTAACCTTTGGATCTCTTTTAAGGGACATATGATAATGGTTTACTTTTATTATAAAAGATTAACACTTAAGCCGAGTCCTCTCAACTCGTGCAACAGAACATTAAGGGATTCCGGAATCCCAGCCATTGGCATGGGTTCACCCTTAACAATGGCCTCATAGGCTTTAGCCCTGCCGATAACATCGTCGGACTTAACCGTAAGAAGTTCCTGTAGAATATTGGCAGCTCCAAAAGCTTCCAGTGCCCATACTTCCATTTCCCCAAAACGCTGTCCACCAAACTGTGCTTTACCTCCAAGAGGCTGCTGTGTAATGAGGGAATAGGGACCAATGGAACGGGCGTGCATCTTATCATCAACCATGTGTCCAAGTTTCAGCATATAGATCATACCTACAGTTGCAGGTTGGTCAAAACGCTCACCGGTACCACCATCGTGTAGATAGGTCTTACCGTACTGTGGAACACCTGCTTCATTGGTGTAGGAATTGATCTGGTCAATGCTTGCTCCATCAAATATCGGAGTTGAAAACTTGAGTCCGAGCTTTTCTCCGGCCCAACCAAGTACAGTCTCATATATTTGTCCAAGGTTCATCCTGGAAGGAACACCAAGGGGATTCAGTACGATAT
>JAUUZM010000074.1 GCA_030589965.1 Bacteroides sp. | reverse complement strand
TCGGCATAGTAAATGGCGATGCCCAGGAACTGGAAATGGTAGTTGACCATTCGTTCATAGATATGGGATATTGGCAGGAATGAGAGGGTTTTATCCCCATGACCCAGAGAATGGACCTCGGCAGTAGCCTTGAAATTGGTGACTACATTATTCTGGCATAGCATAACTCCTTTTGGAAAACCTGTAGTTCCAGAGGTATACAACAGGGTGAAGAAATCTTCCGGTTTTATCGAATCACTGATTTTTCCCAGTTCATCTTTGAACTTGTCTGCTGATGCTTTTCCTGATTCAACAACTTCCATCCAGTTTTTTGCACCCTCCACCTCATTAAAGGTATAGACCTCTTTTACTGAATCTACACTATCGGCAATGGGTTTAATCTTATCGTAAAGTGCTTTATCTGAAAGGAATATGATTGAGGGCTTGGCATCATTTAAAATGTATTCGTATTCCTCCTTGCTGATTGTTGGATAAATAGGGACATGAATAATACCAGCCTGGGCTACACCCATATCCACGAAGTTCCAGTGTGGACGGTTATTGGAAATAGTGGCGACCTTATCGCCTTTTTTCAAACCAAGAGCCAGTAAGCCATAAGAGACATTATTGGCGAAGTCAATATACTGGTCCGAGGAGTATCGAACCCAGATGCCTTTTTCTTTTCCCGCAAGGGCATCCTCCATATGATATTTCTCCTTATAAAGCTTGAGCAGATCAAATGTCCTGGTAATTTCCATGGTTAAATTATTTAGGATTAGTAAATCAAATATATATAAAAATCTTTGAGTATGGAGATTTCTATATATTTGTCAACATGAAAAAACAAATGGCAATTTTGGTAGCGGGACTAATTTTCCTGTCATTTTCGAATGATAAACCGGCCTACAAAATATTTAACTCCGGGGGAAAAGATGTGAAGTACTCCAAGATGATGAAATCCCTTAATGAGGCGGATATTATCCTGTTCGGGGAATTCCATGATAATCCCATTGCACACTGGTTGCAGAGGGAAGTTGCCGGTGATCTTTACGATATTCGCCAGGATTCACTGGTTCTTGGAGCTGAGATGTTTGAAGCAGATATGCAGCTATTGTTAGATGAATATCTGGGAGGAACAATCCCTGAGGATAAATTTGAGGATCAGGCCAGGCTTTGGGATAATTATAAGACAGATTACAAACCCCTTCTTACGTTTGCCTTTGACCATAAGATCCCTTTTGTCGCAACAAATGTCCCACGGCGCTACGCAAACCTTGTTTACAGGGAGGGTTTTGAAGGACTTGAAAATCTTTCTTCGGAGGCGAAAGAATATGTCGCTCCGTTACCGGTGAAATATGATCCGGAATTATCCGGATATAAAATGATGCTTGAGATGGCCAGTCATATGGGAGGAGGGATGAATGCCAAAAATCTTCCCAAAGCCCAGGCCATCAAGGATGCTACAATGGGGTATTTCATCATGAAAAACTGGTCCCATGGCAAAATATTCCTGCATTTTAATGGCTCCGGACACTCTGACAATAAGGAGGGAATTACATGGTATCTGCAACAGGAGAATCCTGAGCTCAATATTGTTACCATTACTACCAAAATGCAGGAGACACCGGATAAACTGCTCGAAGAATCTGCCGGTATGGCGGATTTCACCATTGTGGTACCGGAACGGATGACAAGAACCTATTAGAAGGTATCCTTTTATTCTGCTTTTTCGATAATCTCTGCGATCATTTCAAGGGCTTTTGGGATGCCCTGGGGATTTTTACCTCCGGCAGTGGCATAGAAATCCTGTCCGCCTCCACCTCCCTGAATTTCTTTTGATACCTCCCGGATTATCTGCCTGGCATCCAGTCCCATGTCCTTCACCAGGTTTTCCGATATCATCAGGGTCAGATGGGCCTTACCATCCAGATTTGCACCCAGGGCCAATACGAGGTTCTCTACCTGGGTCTTCATTTCAAATGCCAGGTTCTTGATATTCTCGGCAGGTCTGATCATAACTTCTTCTGCGATCAGGTTAACCTTTCCCAGGTTTCGGATCTTAGCCTGCATGTTTTTCCTTGCAACATCCCTGAGATCCTTGCTGAATTCTTCATGCTTTTTTTTCAGGTCTGCATTTTCAGAGATGGTCTTTTCAATGGTGGCAATAAGATTATGTGATTTAAACAATTCTTCAAGGGTGTCAATAATATCCAGTTTCTGGTCCACAAACTTTTCTGCGGCCGGACCGGCAACTGCTTCGATTCGTCTGATTCCTGCAGCAATGGATGATTCTCGTACAATCTTAAAGAAGCCTATATTTCCTGTGGAAGGAACATGAATTCCCCCGCAGAGTTCAACAGAATCACCAAATTTGATTACTCTGACATCCTCTCCGTATTTTTCCCCGAAGAGGGCGAGGGCCCCCATATCCATGGCTTTTGTCATGGGAAGGGACCTTGTTTCCTCAAGAGGGAAATTATCGCGGATTAACTGGTTCACCATTTTTTCTATCCTATCCAGGTCTTCCTTTTCAATTTTCGAGAAATGAGAAAAGTCAAATCTCAGGTATTCCGGATGAACAAGGGACCCTTTTTGTTCCACATGAGTGCCGAGAACCTTGCGAAGCGCAAAATGCAGAAGATGGGTTGCCGTATGATGATACGTTGTGGTTTGCCTGGTTTTCCTGTTCACAAATGCCTGAAGATTATTTTCTGGATTTGCCGGCATTTTGTCTGCAATATGAATAATCAGGTTATTTTCCTTTTGGGTATCAAGGATCCGGATTTTCTCATCGCCTGATTCAAGGACCCCGGTATCGCCCAGCTGTCCCCCGCTCTCAGCGTAAAAAGGTGTCTGGTCCAGCACCAGATGGAAGCGTGTTTTTCCTTTTTCTTCTGTTTTCCGGTAGCGCGCGATTCTTACTTCTGCTGCTGTCTGGTCATATCCCAGGAATTCAGTTGAGTCGGCCGGAAAAATTTCCTGCCAGTCCTCACGGGTAACGACCGCTGCGTCGCGGGACCTGGATTTCTGAATTTCCATTTCTTTTTCAAATTCCTCCTGGCTGACATCCAGATCATTCTCCCGAAGAATCAGTCTGGTAAGATCAAGTGGGAAACCATAAGTATCATAAAGGATGAAAGCAGATTTTCCCTGGATAGAAGAATTCTTTTGTTTTTTGGCCTCCTCAATTTGCTGGTCCAGCATACGTATCCCGTTGGCAAGGGTTTTCAGGAAGGAGCTCTCCTCTTCCATGATCACCTTTTCTATCAATTCTTTTTGCTCCTTAATTTCAGGGTATGCATCACCCATCTCACTGGCAAGTGCCTCAACCAGTCGATAGATGAAAGGTTCTTCCTGTCCGAGGAAAGTATACCCGTAACGTACAGCCCTGCGCAGGATTCTTCGGATGACATATCCAGCCTTATTATTGGATGGCAGCTGGCTGTCTGCAATGGAAAAACTAACGGCCCGAAGATGGTCGGCTATGACCCTCATGGCGATATCAGTTTGTTCATCTTCCCCATATTTACGTGACGTGATTTTGGAGATTTTCTGTATGATGGACTGGAATATATCCGTATCATAATTAGACTGAACCCCCTGCATTACCATCGCCAGACGTTCCAAGCCCAGTCCAGTGTCAATATGCTTCATAGGAAGTGCTTCCAGTTTCCCGTTTCCTTTTCTGTTATACTGGATAAAAACAAGGTTCCAAAGCTCTATCACCAGGGGATGATCCTTATTGACAAGGTCAGCACCGCTAATTTTCTGTTTGTCGGCATCAGATCGAATATCAATATGGATTTCGGAGCACGCACCGCATGGTCCGGTTTCACCCATCTCCCAGAAATTATCTTTTTTTGACCCTTTGAGGATACGTTCTGTTGGAAGAAATTCCTTCCAGTAATCAAATGCTTCCTGGTCTATATCCATCGAATCACCGGGATCTCCTTCAAAAACTGTTACATATAATTTGTCTTTTTCGATACCTAAAGTAGCTGTAAGGAACTCCCAGGCCCATGCAATGGCTTCCTTTTTAAAATAATTTCCAAAGGACCAGTTCCCAAGCATTTCGAACATGGTGTGATGATAGGTGTCCCGTCCGACTTCTTCAAGATCATTATGCTTGCCGGATACTCTCAGACATTTCTGGCTGTCAGCTATCTTATTATGAGTAACATTCTCATTACCAAGGAATAAGTCTTTAAACTGATTCATGCCGGCATTGGTAAACATCAGGGTAGGATCGTTCCTGACTACCATGGGAGCTGAGGGGATGATTTGGTGTTCCCTGGACTTGAAAAAATCGAGAAACGCTTTACGAATATCCTTTGCGTACATTATGTGTTAGATAAAATTTTTGTAACCTTTTTTAGAATAAAAACGTTATATGTTTTTGTCTTATTTGCTCAAAACTAATAAGTTGTAAAATTAAGTTTTTTTGATTGAGATTTGGTGATATATAATTGAATTTCTATTTTCGTGAACTATATTTCATTACATGGGTAAGCAACGCTACCACTTTAATACAAATTCGCACCGCTATGAGGCCACCCGGCCCAACCTCAGGCAACACCTGATTAAGTTTGGTATTCCTGCACTTATTGCTGTATTATTATCATTCGGGATCAGGTATTCTCTGGGCAGGCAGATTAGCAATCCCAAAGAAATTAAACTTCTCGCAGAAAAGGAATTAATTCTTGATCAATATTTGACGGTTGAAGAGAAAGTTAAAGAACTTGAATCAACATTGCTTGACCTTCAAACTCGGGATGACAACATATATCGCTCCTTTTACGAGATGGAACCTATCTCTGCTTCGCTCAGGGAAGCAGGTCGAGGTGGTGCCATACAGTATCCGAATTTGCAGGGGTATGAAAATTCCCATTTGATGATAGACCTTACAGAAAGGCTTGATATGGCTGGTGTCAAGCTTGATGTGCAATCAAATTCTTTCAGTACACTTCTTTCAAAAGCGGAAGATCACAAGCAATTAATTAATCACAAACCTTCCATACAACCGATTTCACTTGATCATTTTTATTGGATCAGTTCTGTATATGGGTACCGTACTGATCCTATGAGCAAGCGCAGAGCTATGCACAGGGGAGTGGATTTTGCAGCTCGTGTCGGGCGGAATGTTTACTCTACAGGTGATGGTGTTGTGGTTCGAACCAAAGTTTCCAGATATGGTTTTGGCAGGGAAGTTTTGGTAGATCATGGTTTCGGTTACGTTACCCGGTATGCACATCTTAATGAAATCCTCGTTCATATGGGACAGAAAGTGAAACGCGGAACTGTTGTGGGCTCACTTGGCAGCTCAGGAAAATCCACCGGTCCCCATCTCCACTACGAAGTTCGCCAATATGGCAGCGCAAAAAATCCAAAAGACTATTATTCCGAGGACCTCAGTCCGGAAGAATACTCAGCCGTAGTTAATCTGGCAGGATCTGTTGAAAACTAGTATCTTGCGTTAGATCATTTATTTTTTTAATTTTCGGATATTGTTGGTATCCGTATATGGCAAAATCAAAATTCCGATATAATCCTGATACTCTGAGTTATGAGAAGGTTAAGCCAAGCTTCAAAAAGAGGGCTCTCGTCTTTTTGTCATACCTCTCTGCCATTGCATCGATTGCTATTTTACTGAATGTGTTTTATTCTTCCGTTTTCGATACCCCCAGGGAGAAGATGTTATTGCGTGAAAACAATCAATTACACAAACAATACAGATTTCTGAATGAGAAAGTAAGCAGTCTTGAGAATGTGCTTGATGACATAGAACGCAGGGATGATAATATTTATAGAACCATATTTAATGCAGATCCTATCCCCTCATCAATGAGAGATGCTGGCTTTGGGGGTGTTAACAGGTATGAGAAGCTGGAAGGGTATGAGAATTCAGATGTTATTATTGAAACTTCTAAACGCCTGGACCTGTTGACTAAGGCAGTGTATGTTCAAAGTAAATCCTATGATGAGGTGGTAGACCTGGCGAAAAGCAGGGAAGCCCAGTTATTATCCCTACCTGCCATACAACCTATTGCCAATAAGGACCTGTCACGTACAGCATCCGGCTGGGGTTTTCGCATACACCCTATCTATAAGATCAGGAAATTCCATTATGGTATGGATTTTACAGCTCCTACCGGAACAGGGGTATATGTAACTGCTGATGGTACGATAGAAAGGATACAGAAATCACGACGTGGGTATGGCAATATGATTGTTGTCAATCATGGGTATGGCTATAGAACCCTTTATGCTCATTTAAAGGAATTTAATAAGGCATATATCGGCAAAAAATTAAAACGAGGAGATGTAATTGCATTTGTAGGAAATTCCGGACTCTCCACTGCACCTCACCTGCATTATGAGGTACACCTCAACAACAAAAAGGTAAATCCAGTAAATTACTATTTTGAGGACCTGACTGCTGAAGAGTTCGACCGTATGATCGAGCTATCGTTGCGTCCCGGACAAAGTTTCGATTAAGGACGGTATAATATGAAATTTCTTTTCCCACTTCACATTCTCTTATTCCTGCTTACCTGCCCTGCGTCATCACAGAAAGATACTTTACCTGTTGCCTTCGACACACTAAATATCATCGGAGTAGGGGATATTATGATGGGAACAGATTATCCATCCACTATATATCTTCCACCGGGTAATGACTGTCAACCCTTAATGAAAGAAGTTTATTCTATCCTTCAGGATGCAGATATTACATTTGGCAACCTCGAAGGTAGTTTTGCAGGAGAAACAGGTACCCCCAAAAAATGTAAGGATACTACCAAGTGTTTTGTATTCAGGATGCCGGAACATTATGTAAATTGCCTGGTAGATGCTGGATTTGATATGCTGAGTATGGCTAATAACCACTCGAATGATTTTGGCAGTGGAGGCAGGAAGGAAACCGAATGGATCCTGGAAAATCATGGACTGGCCTATGCAGGTTCCCTGTCCACTCCCTACACGGTTGTCGTCAGGGAGGGTGTGAAGTATGGAATGATTGCCTTTGCTCCCAATAAGGGTTGCTATAGCATAAAGGAACCGGAGCAGGCAATCCGGCTGGTGAAGCAGCTTCAGGCAAAATGTGATATAGTAATAGTTTCCGTTCATGGTGGGGCGGAAGGAGCAGACTATCAGAATACACCACGTACATCTGAGATTTACCTGGGATATGACCGGGGGAATATTTATGAGTTTTCACATATGGTAATAGATGCCGGGGCCGATATTGTTTTTGGTCACGGACCGCATGTTACAAGAGCGGCCGAGGTATACAAAGACCGGTTTATTATATACAGCCTGGGTAATTTTTGTACCTATAGAAGGTTTAATCTGCGGGGACCTAATGGTATCGCGCCAATAGTGAAACTTAAACTGGCTGATGATGGACGTTTTCTTGGGGGTAAAATATATCCTGTTTATCAAGCAGGACAGGGAGGTGTAAGTCCGGATCCCCAGAATCGGGTTATCTACAAATTAAGGGACCTTACTCGTTCAGATTTCCCGGAGACTCCTCTTAAAATCGATGATGAAGGGAGAATGTGGCCTGAATGATAGCCCTGTTCCGATTTTATAATTGTGAATTCAAACTGATTTTTCTATTTTAGATAAATTAAATTTACAGTATATGCCCTACAAAGAACCCAAGGTCGAGAAATTATTTTATAGTATTGGTGAGGTAGCTAAGATGTTCAATGTCAATACCTCTCTGATCCGATTCTGGGAGAAAGAATTTGATATTATTAAGCCAAAGAAGAATAAAAAGGGCAACCGCCTTTTCACAAAGGAGGACCTTGAAAATTTTCACATCATATTTCACCTTGTTAAAGAAAAGGGTATGACCCTTAAAGGTGCTAAAATGAAGATGAGCGAGAATAAAGACGATGCCATTCATAACCTTGAGATTATTCAGTCCCTTCATAATATCCGGAGCATGCTTCTGGAGATCAAGGAAGAAATTGGCTGATTAATCCATCAATCCGGCAATCGAAGGCTGGATAAACACCAAAAATATCAGGTATGAAAGTAAAAGAAGTTTCCTCTTTTATCGAATCATTTGCTCCACTTGCATACCAGGAATCATACGATAATGCAGGTTTTCAGACGGGTAATCCTGAACAGGAGGTCCAGGCAGCCCTGCTTTGCATAGATGTGACTGAAGAGGTGCTAAAGGAGGCCGAAAAGCTAGGAGCCGGACTCATTATATCCCATCATCCGGTGATTTTTGGAGGATTGAAAAAACTGACCGGAGCCAGTTATCCGGAAAGAATAATTATGGAAGCCATCCGAAAAGACATCTCTATTTATTCTGCACATACCAACCTGGATGCGGTTCAGCAGGGAGTAAATTACAGGATAGCCTCAAAACTGGAACTTGAAAATGTAAATATCCTTTCTCCGGTAAAGGGGAAATTGAGAAAATTGGTATTTTTTGTACCTGTTGACAATGCCGCCTTTGTACGTGAGGCGATTTTCAGGGCCGGGGCTGGTGAGATCGGTGAATATGATATGTGCAGTTTTAATGCATTGGGAGAGGGCACATTCAGAGGTTCTGATTCTGCCAACCCTTATGTTGGAGTAAAAGGGAAGCTGCATACTGAAGCTGAGGTTAGGGTAGAAACCATTTTTCCAACAGAAAAAGAAAGAAGTATCCTGAATGCCATGATGGGGGCACACCCCTATGAGGAGGTAGCTTACGATATTTATCCCCTGGAGAATGAATACAGGAGGGCGGGTATGGGTGTAACTGGTGAATTCAAACAAGAAGTTGGGGAAAAACAGTTCCTGGATATGTTGAAGGAAAAATTCAAGGTGCCGGTAATCAGGCACTCAAAATTTCTTAATAAACCAATAAAGAGGATTGCCCTCTGCGGGGGAAGTGGAAGTTTCCTGATCGGAAAGGCCATAGCCTCTGGAGTCGATGCCTTCATCACCGGGGATATCAAATATCATCCCTTCTTTGATGCAGATAGCAAGCTGCTGTTGGCAGACATCGGACACTTTGAAAGTGAACAATTTACCACTGATATTTTTTATGATTTACTTCTCAAAAATTTTCCTACTTTTGCAATTCATTTGACGGAGGTGAATACGAACCCAGTAAACTATTATTAAACATGGCAGCAAAGGCAAAAAAGGGCGATGTCGCAGAGATGTCCGTAGCGGAAAAACTTAGCGCTCTTTACCAATTACAACAGGTTGATTCAGATATAGATAAAATTAAGATCCTTCGTGGGGAACTTCCCCTTGAGGTGCAGGATCTTGAAGATGAGATCGCTGGATTGGAAACTCGTGTTGGAAATATTGAGAGTGAAGTTAATGTGTTGCAGGAATCAATCTCGAAAAAGAACAATGAGATTGCAAACGCGCAGGGCCTGATCAAAAAATACGAAGAGCAACAGAAAAATGTGAGGAATAATCGTGAGTTTGAATCCCTCTCAAAAGAAATTGAGTTCCAGACGCTGGAAATTGAACTGGCGGAAAAGAGAAAAAAGGAATTCAGTGAACAAGTTGCGGTAAAAGATGTATCAATAAGCGAATCAAGAGTTATCCTCGAAGATAGACAGGCAGACCTGGCCGCTAAAAAATCAGAACTTGATGAAATTATTGCCGATACTAAGAAAGAGGAAGATGTAATGGCAAAGAAGAGGGTTCAAATTGAAGGCATGATTGAGCCACGCTTATTTACAGCATATGTAAAGATCCGGGGCAATGCAAGAAACGGACTTGCTGTGGTTACTGTTGAAAGGAATGCCTGCGGAGGTTGTTTTAATAAAATTCCCCCTCAGCGCCAACTTGATATCGGATCCAGAAAGAAAATTATCGTTTGTGAATATTGCGGACGTATTCTTGTTGATGATGGAGAAGGAGAAGTAGAAGAAACCGCATAGTTAAATAAAGAAATTAATTTTGAGCTGTCATTCGTTGTTTCGTCTGACAGCTTTTTTATGAGAAAGATTTTATCTATACTTCTTACCATGATGCTGTCAGGGTTGGCAGGTAATGGATATGCTATATCAACCGATTCTGTTTCAGGAGTACAACAACAGATACTCTATTCCATACTGGACCTGCATTTTGTAGAAGCTGACAGCTTACTGGATCTTTATACCAACCGGGCTCCCGGTAATCCAGAACCCCAGTATCTGGAAAACTACCTTGAATTCCTGGATGCAATGATAAAAGGAGATATTGAGAGTTTCCAAAATTATCAGGAGTCCTCCGGAAAACGAATTGAATCCATAAAAGAGGGGAAAGGAGTGCATCCCGGTTCGTTTACTGCATTGTCGACCATTCACCTTCAATCATCTATTCTTTGTGCATTCCATAATGAGATGTTCAGGGCGGCAAAACATCTTTTCTATTCCAACAGGTATCTGCGCCAGGGAGAGGAGAATGAGGCAGGAAATGCGAGAAAATTCAGGAACCGTGGGATACTGATCCTGTTTGGCGTGTCAGCCCCCGATGAATATCATTGGCTCTTAAAGTTAATTGGACTAAGAGGTGGATTTGATGAAGGAATGGGATACCTGGAAGAATACCATTCATTTGCTGAGGGGGCAGAAC
>JAUUZM010000211.1 GCA_030589965.1 Bacteroides sp. | reverse complement strand
TGATTTTCAATGGACTGAGGATAATTACGGCAAGTTAGTCGTACCAAAAAAAGGCGCAACGCACAGACTAAGTCCAGCTAACCTTCCCTTGTATTACAGGATTATCGAAACCTATGAAAAAAATGAGCTTGAGCTCAGGGATAGTGTCATATATATTAACCATGAACCGCGAATTTCTTATACCTTTGGCATGGATTATTTTTTCATGCTGGGAGACAACCGGCATAACTCGGCGGACTCCAGGATATGGGGATTTGTTCCGGAAGACCATCTCGTCGGAAAGGCAGTGTTTGTATGGTTATCCGTCGACCGGACCAAAGAGGGCCGGGAACGCTTCAGATGGGATAGAATGTTTAAGAAAATAGTATAAAAAAATCATGTTAGAAAAAATTCGCAGTATCACTTCACATACATATTTCCGTTTCGGATTTGCAGGCCTCGTTTACCTCTTATGGGTAATCTGGCTGGGTAATTTCTGGTGGTTATTAGGCCTGGGAGTCGTGTTTGATATATATATTACTAAAAAGGTCAACTGGTCATTCTGGAAAAGCCGTACGAAAAAGAACTCCGTTTTCATTGAATGGCTGGATGCACTGATTTTTGCCGTGGTTGCCGTTACCGTCATCAATATATTCCTGTTTCAGAACTACAAGATCCCCACCCCTTCCATGGAGAAATCCCTTCTGGTAGGTGATCATCTTTATGTAAGCAAGGTCTCTTACGGTCCCAGGGTTCCGAATACTCCCCTCTCCTTCCCCTTTACGGCTAATACCATGCCTGTGACCGGAGGCCCATCCTACCTGAAATGGATCCATAGGCCCTATCATCGCCTGGCCGGATTCGGTGAGGTTAAGAACAATGATGCTGTCGTCTTTAATTTCCCTGCCGGGGATACGGTTGTTGTAACATTTCCTGAAAGAAGCTATTATTCGATAGTTCGTGATTATGCCATGCAAATGAAGCAAAACGACCTTCGCAATGGATCGACTGAGAAATCATGGGAAGAGTACCTGAATGCCGGAAGAAATCAACTATGGAATGAATACGAGGTGATCGACCGCCCGGTTGACCGCCGTGACAACTATATTAAGAGATGCGTTGCCATCCCCGGAGATACCTTGTCCATTGTGGACGGGAAACTATATATAGATTCCGAACCGGTGGAAGTATTTGAAGGTGTACAGCACCGTCATGAGGTTTACACCAACGGTACACCCATAAATCCCAAAGCCTTTGAGAGGCTTAATGTGGCCAGAGATGACCAGGGAAAGCGAGGTAATGGCTACAGTGTTCCATTGACGGATGCCAGCGCAGAGATGCTGAAGGGATTCACCAATGTTGTTTCAGTCAGGAAGGATGAGTTTCCGGCTGGCCGTTATAATTACCAGATCTTTCCTCACGATACTCTCTATAAATGGTCGCTCGATAATTTCGGTCCCCTCTGGATGCCATACAAGGGAGCTACTATAAACCTGACTCTGGAAAATCTTCCGCTTTACAAACGGATCATTGAGGCATATGAAGGTAATTCCGTTGCCGTCAGGAACGGGGAAATATTCATAAACGGTGAGTTGACGAAAGAATATACTTTTAAACTTGGGTATTACTTCATGATCGGAGATAACCGGCATTCCTCTTCTGACTGTCGTTATTGGGGTTTCGTACCGGAAGATCATGTGCTGGGAAAACCCAAATTCATATGGCTCTCACTGGATAAGGACAAGCGTTTCCTCGGAAAAATCCGCTGGAATCGAATGTTTATGTCCACCGACAATATTTAGGGCGCTACTCGATTTCGTTTATCGGGGAATCGATTTCGTTTCTCGGGGGATCGACTTCATTTACCCCGGCATCAGATCGTAGCAAACCAGGGTTTGAAGATAGCGTAGATACAGCTTGCCGTTTGCGACTACCGGAACTGTCCATGCCTGATATCTCACATCGTTCAGGGCATTTTCAAAACTACTGACCATGTTGAAATTCCCGGGATCAGGTTTTACAAGGAAGAGGTTCCCTTTGACATCCATACAGATTAAGTGTCCATCAGAATACGTTGTGGTTCCCTGTCCCATTTCCTTGCTGCTCCACATTTCCTCACCTGTTTTCAGCTCAATACATTTAAATGCACCCTTGTTTCTTCCACTGAATCCGGTATACCCATACAGGTATCCATCAATTATGATGGGATCGGAATGGTGGGCAGAAACAGCGCTGTTTTTCCAGAGTACCTTATAGCCATCACTGGAAATCTCCAGGGCCTGACAACCCTGGGTAAAGGATGTAATAAAAACTATATTGTTCTCAAGCGCTGGTGTAGTGGCATTCATATCAAATTCCCATGGCGCCCTCCATCGTTCCTGACCTTCTTCGGTATCAATACATGAAAGTCCCTTCCCATGATACATTAGAATATATGTTTCATCCCCATCCTTAAATGGAACGGGGGAAGCAAATCCTGCCAATCCATCCCCGGTTTTCCATATCAATTCGCCGTCGTACCTGTTAAATGCCATAAACAAGGCTTCACCTCCACCCTGAACAATTACCCTATCCTTTTGAACCAGGGGAGAACTGGAATGGCCATGACTGGGTTCTTTCCCTCCAAAATCATTTACGTTTTGTCTCCAGACCATTTCTCCATCTGCTAATTGCCAACAAACCAGGTCACCACTCCTGCCGAACGAATAGACATAATTGTCTTCAATAAATGGAGTCGCACGAGATCCCGGTCCATGAGCAGATCCTGCTTCGGCTTCATACGATCCTTTCCATATGAGTTCCCCACTTTTTGTGTTAAAGCAAAAAACCAGATCATTCTTTTCATCTCTTCCCGGAATTACCAATCGATTTCCAACAATAACAGGAGCTGACCATGAAGCAGTAGCCTGGCCCTGACAAAGAAAATTGACCTCCCATAGTTTTTCTAAACCTGCTGACCAGTCCTTATTAATTCCCGTAAAGCTGCTTTTTCCATCAAAATTCTGGCCTCTCCAATTGGGCCAATCGGCATTACCCTTGTTAATTTCAGTCACTTCTGCCAACGCAGATGGGATATTTTCACGCTGACCATCAATTTTTTCGCTTTTATAAATCGACTTATATGAGTAATAAACAAAAGCGGCAATTAATAAAGCCAGGCTTGCTATAACGATGAGTATGATCTTCCAGGTTTTTTTCATAAGTGAATGATTGCTTGGGACCAGGATAAAATTACAATTAATAGATGAAATGAGAAATGAAACATTTCTGCCATCATATGATGGCCGTTCAAACGGGAGGATAAATCATAGGGTAATTAACTAGAATACTTCTAAATATGCTGATTTTAAGTCCAGGTTCTGTCAATTTGCAATATATTGCAAGGTTTTAATATCAAACTATCATGAAATCTTTATTCAAGCCAGAGGACTGTAAGAATATCCAGGATATCAGGAATGCCATTGATGCGATAGATCTTGATGTAATTAAGCTTTTAGCTGAAAGACATGAATATGTGAGAGAGATCGTAAAATTCAAATCCGGCGATGAGGAAGGTATAATTGCTCAGGAAAGAAAAGAACTGGTTTTGAGTCAGCGCAGGGAATGGGCCGAAGAGAAAGGCCTGGACGGTGAGATGATGGAAGAAATATTCAGATTACTGATTAATAAGAACATTCAGTTCCAGTTCGACATATCAAACTTTAATAACAAATAACTAAAATTCAGAAAAATGTACCGGAAAGAAATTAAGGTAATGGATTGCACCGTGCGTGACGGCGGATTAATGAATAATTGGCAGTTTAGTGATGATTTTGTACGCGCGGTTTACCAGGCTTGCCTTGCAGCTGGAATCGACTATATGGAAATCGGATATAAAAGCAGTGAATCTGCTTTTTCAAGGGATGAGGTTGGACCATGGAAGTTCTGTGATGATAAGGATCTTAGAAGGGTCGTAGGCAGTAATAAAACGAACCTGAAATTATCCGCAATGGCGGATATCGGAAGGATCGCTCCGGAAGATATCCCCCCGGCCAAAGATTCCGTAATTGATATGCTAAGGGTGGCCTGCTATGTTCACCAGGTGGACAAAGCAATAGCACTCGCAGAGCATTGCATCGACAAAGGATACGAAACCTGCATCAATCTCATGGCGGTTTCAAAGGTCAATGAAATGGACCTGGATCAGGCTCTTCAGGATATTAGTAAATGCAGGGTGCCCATCGTATATATTGTGGATAGTTTTGGAAGTATGTACAGCGAAAACATTCAACACCTGGTGCGGAAGTACAAAAAAGCATTACCGGATAAAACCCTCGGAATACACGCCCATAATAATATGCAACTGGCTATGTCCAATACCATTACTTCCATCATAGAAAATTGTAATATGCTGGATGCCACCCTCCTGGGGATGGGAAGAGGTGCGGGTAACTGTCCCATTGAGATATTGATCGCTTTCCTGAAAAATCCAAAATACCGGCTCCTGCCATTGCTCGATGTAATCCAGAATCATATTCATCCCCTGCAGAAGGATATTCAATGGGGCTACCATATCCCCTACCTCATCACCGGAGCATTGAATGAGCATCCCAGGTCTGCTATAAAATGGATGGCATCAGAAAATAGTGAGGATTTTGTTACCTTCATGAAGGAGATGCATGACTATGAATTACTTGAATGAAAGGATGAGGGGACAGAGGTCGCAAGATTGCTTCAATCTTCATCTGAAGCAGGTTCTGAATGATCAGCATCCAGGGCATCCTGTTTTAGTTTCCGGATCAACTTTGCAACATCTTTGGCTCCACCAAAAGTTACCAGAACGGCCAGTACGGCAAAAAGAGCAATCCCAGTAAAAAAGACAATTTTCCAAACTAAGGCCCAGGCATCAATTGACATGATCTGCAGTTTTAAGTTCAACATTCTTATTTCGATCCGGGAAAAACAGTGATCCCAGGATCATCAGGACAAGGGTCAGGATGACTGACATAATTCCCACTTTTGCACTCGAAAGCTCAATACCCAGCAGAGCCTGAACCGGTGTTAATCCTGCCAGGGCGCCTATTCCCCCGATAAGGGATATGAAAGCACCAGTCGAGCTGGCTCGCTTCCAATAGAGACCGCCAATCAGCAAGGCAAAAGCACCGGTAAAATAGATGGCACCGGTTACAGCCATGTAGTCCCAGATGTCCTCGGATCCCTTGTAAAAGAGTCCCCAGTATAGCACAAACCCGCCTATCAATACGATAAAGATCCTGGAGAGTTTAACTTTCTTTTTTGAACTCAATGGCCTGCCCATAGATTTTGCGATGGGAGCAACAACATCCTGGGTCAGGGAGGTGCTCCAGCAGAGCAGATAACTGTCATGAGTGGACATAAAAGCTGCAAGCATACCGGCAGTTACCAATCCTATCAATCCTGCGGGCAGGATTTTCCCAAGAAAGAAGGGCATGGCATAAAGGTTATTAACCGCTTCCGTTCCTGCAGGAAGAGTTTCGGGTGGTGGATATCCGGCAGGGAAAAATAAGTTCATGAAGGATTGGTCGTTCATGATGAATACAAAAGCTGAAATCCCCCAGAAGTAGGGAATCAGAAAACGGATAAGATAAGAAACCGAAGTAAACATGTATTGCCGTTTTACTATTTTTGGACTTTCCATTGATAGCGCACGAGCCACAGCTGTTGGCCATATGGCACAGGATACCAGTCCAAGGAAAAACATCCAGATTATATATTCCCATCCAAATCCATTTTCGGCTACGGTGGGATCAAATCCGGCAGTGCCCATTACCTTCTCAATCGTTTCGAAAATATTATTAAATCCAAGCTTAAAAATGGCAATGAAAGTAATGGCCAGAAGGCTGATTGAAAGCAATACAAACTGAACATAGTCGGCTATTACTACGGATATCATCCCACCCAGAACAGTATATATAAGAACCAGGGTAATCAGGAAAATCATCACTGCCGGCAGGGCCCAGCTACTGGCAGAAAGTCCGGTGATCCCGACAATAAAGATCGATCCGACCTTGAGGAAAAGTCCCATGTTCAGTATCCCCC
>JAUUZM010000156.1 GCA_030589965.1 Bacteroides sp. | reverse complement strand
CTGGAAGCTGATGCGCCTTACATGATGGAATCTGTAAGAAGCTTTATTGATGCTACGGATGATCTGGTAGGTTAAGAAGAGTTTAAGCCCAATATAGACAGGATTGTATTGATCTTATTGAGGGATGGGAACTGGCGGACAAAATCCCAGACAAAATAGTAGATAAAACCGCAGACATTATCCCGGACAGCATCCTGTGAAAAACCGGCAAGGGTGTCCCGATGACGAAAACAGGTGGAAAAACTTGAGCTGGAAGAAAATTAATCAATAAAATACTGCACAAAAGAAGAGGGGCGCAAGATCAGCGTCCCTTTATTTTTGGGTGATTTTGGGAATGGACTCTCAAGACATCAGACTTCATGCTCGGTACGGCGAATTATCTCATCCTGAAGATCTTTGCCCAGGTCATTGAAATAATCACTATAACCTGCAACCCTTACGATCAGGTCCTTGTGCTTTTCTGGTTCTTTTTGAGCTTCCCGCAGGGTATCAGCGGTAACGACGTTGAACTGGATATGATGCCCGTTCATTTTAAAATAGCTTCTGATCAGACGGGTTACTTTATCCATTCCTTCCTCTGTTTCAAGAAAGGAGGGTGTAAATTTCTGGTTCAGTAAGGTACCACCGGTACGCAGTTGATCAATCTTTGCTGCAGATTTGAGAACGGCTGTTGGCCCCTGGCGGTCTGCTCCCTGTACAGGGGATATTCCTTCAGAAAGAGGTTCTCCTGCTTTGCGCCCGTCGGGCATAGCTCCTATCACGGTGCCGAAATAAATATGCGAGGTAGTTGGCAGTAGATTGATCCTGTAATCTGCTCCCCTCGGACTTTTCCTTCCCTCCACTGCATTGATATAAAAGTCGAATACTTGTTTAAATAGCCGGTCTGCATAGTCTTCATCATTACCATATTTTGGCGTATGATTCAGCAGTTCATACCGGAAATATTCATAATCCTGGAAGTCCATCGCTAAAATCTTAATGAACTTATCCATGCTATTCGTCTTCAGGTCATATACATGGTATTTCAGAGCAGTAAGGCTGTCAGTGAGGCTGCCTGTACCCACTCCCTGGATATAATTGGTATTATAGCGTGCACCTCCTGAATTATAATCCTTCCCATTGACTACACAATCATCAATGAGAATGGACAAAAAGGGTACAGGCATATCGGATGCAAATACCTCTTCAATGATATTACTACCCTTGACTTTTATATCAATGAAGTGTTCCAGCTGTTGCCGGTATGCATCCATAAGCCTGTCAAAATCTTTGAAGTCCGCCGGATTCCCCGTTTCCAATCCAATTTTATTCCCGGTCCGTGGATCGATTCCGTTATTCAGGGTGATTTCGAGAACCTTGGGCAGATTAAAATATCCTGTCAGAATGTAGCATTCCGTCCCGAATGCACCTGTCTCTACACAACCACTTGCTCCTCCCCTTCGAGCATCCTGAATGGATTTACCCTGCCTGGTCATTTCCTCGATCAGTGCATCTGTGTTAAAACAGGAAGGTTGTCCAAATCCGGTTTTAATGATATCCAGGGCCTTCATTACAAATTTATCCGGGCTTTTCTGGCTTATCTGGACCATGGAACCGGGCTGCAATATCCTCATCTCTTTGATTACCTCAAGTATAAGGTATGAGAGCTCATTTACGGCATCATCTCCATCTGCGGTTAGTCCACCTACATTTATCAGGCTAAAGTCCGTATAGGTACTGCTTTCCTGGGCAGTAACCCCAACCTTTGGAGGAGAAGGATGATTATTGAATTTGATCCAGAAAGACTGGAGAAGCTCCCGTGCAGATTCCCTGTCCAATGTACCTGCTTCCAATTCCTTAGTATAAAAAGGAAAAAGATGCTGGTCCAGTCGGCCCGGATTAAAGCTGTCCCATGGATTCAATTCGGTGATTACACCCAGATGAACGAACCAGTAATACTGAAGGGCTTCATGAAAGGTTTCCGGCTTCTTTGCAGGTATTTTCCTGCAGATACGGGCCATTTCAAGCAATTCTGCCTTGCGCTTCGCAAGCAGATCATTCTTCTTGTCGGATTTATCATCCAATTTCCTTGCATTACGCTCTAGCAGGTCCGCATGTCGCTCTGCATACATAATAATTGCACGTGCAGTGTGCTCCATTGCTTCGAGTTCATCTCTCTGCTGCTGACTGTCTGCATTTTCATTCGACCCCAATTTATTAAGGGATAAATGAATATCATCAATAATATCAAGCATTCCCTTGTGGTAGATCTTGTCTCCCAACACCGTATGACCAGGGGCCCTCTGCTCCTGGAACTCGGTAAACACGCCTGCCTCATAAGCATCTTTCCATTCCTGGGGAAGGAGTTTCATGATCTTCTCACGATTGCTTTTTCCTTCCCAGAAAGGAATAATATTTTCATCGAATACTTTTCGGGTTTCAGCATCCACAGCAAAAGACACCTTTTCCCTTGAATCCAGAATATCCAGGTCCTCAAGCGTATGAATGCAAATCTCCGGATATGTTGGAGTAGCTCTGGGTTCTGCACCTCTTTCTCCAACAATCAGTTCTCCATCGTTTATGCAGATGGCCTTATTTCGAAGTATATAATCAAAGCACCTGGCACGCTGAATGGAAACAGGAAGTTTACTGATTCCTTTCTGGCTATAAAACTCGGTAACAAGCAATCCTCTTTCGGCAGAGACCCTGTTTATGGCTTCCTGGCTCTGAGTTCTTAGCTTTTTGATTCTCTCGTTCATTTTATTTAGTTTCTATTAACTATTTCATATCGGTACTCCGGTCACCCTCCAATATTAACTGAGTAGCCTGCATCTTCAAAGGTTTTCTCAATTTCTCCAATCCTTGTTTTGGTGGGTGCCTTAAAACCATTCTGTAAATATTCCCTGTTAAATCGCTGGTACTTATGGCTACCCAGGCGATGGTATGGCAGAAGATCAACAACCTTTAACCGTTTATATGGTTCCAGGTAATCCACCATGGATTCAATCGCTTCTGGGGAATCATTAAATCCTGATATCAGAGGGATTCTCAAGTGTACTTCTGCAGATCCCTTAAGGGCTATTTCAAGGTTTTGGATTATTTTTTTGTTCGATACACCTGTGTATTTCAGATGTTTTTCATCATCCATGGATTTAAGGTCGAAAAGAATAAGGTCTGCCAGCCTGGAAACTATTTTCATTTTCTCCTTACTTGCATAACCACTGGTATCCACTGTGCTGTGAAAGTTCCGTTCCCCCGACAACTCGAGTAAACGAAACAGGGCATCTGCCTGCTGTAGGGGTTCTCCCCCGGAAATGCTGATCCCACCCGAAGATTCCTCCATAAATACCCTATCCTTCTCCAATTCATCCATTAAATCTTCAACCGAGATCCATCTGCCCAGCTCTACCTCCTTTTCCATAAGGATCCCATCCAGTTCTACCTCCTCTAAGAATCTCTCTATGTCTTTTGTTATCCCTTCAGGATTGTGACACCACCAGCATTCCAGGGGACATCCCTTGAAGAAAACCGTAGTCCGTATACCTGGACCATCATGAATGGCAAAACGTTTTATATCAAAAATACAAACCTTCATTTCTGCAGGTTATTCGATTAATTAGTAAGAAATGGGAAATATGAAAATACTAGGAGATCAGGCAGCAGAAGAGTCCGCGGCCCTGCCGTGTATACATCCGGGTTAGATGTGAATTTTGTGGCATCTCTGAGTAGTTTCTGTAAATATAAAGCAAAAATTGTTTAAGAGATGTTAAAATACATGTGTTTGTCAGCAAGGTGACATACCACAGTCTCAGCGCGGGGTAGCTTCGTACTAACTTTAAATTAATATAATTAAACCATGAAGAAATTACTTTATTTGTTCGCCGTTGTTGCAATTTTTGGTCTTACTCCGCGTAATGCAAATGCCCAATGCGGGGATGATGAAAAAAGCGAGACGAAATTACTGGCACTTACATTTACTTCAGACCACTGCGGTGCCTGCAAGAAACTCAAACCTGAGGTTATGGCATTACAGCCTAAGCTCGAAGGAAAATCAGTGGAGTGGGTAATGTTTGATTTCACCTCAGATGCCACCAAGGTTGCTTCTAAAGTGAAAGCTGCTGAGTTGGGTGTTGCCGATATCTACAATAAAAACCAGGCAACCGGTTTTGTTCTTTTAGTGGATTCGGAATCCAAGGAAACGGTAGCCAAGCTGACCAGCAGGCAAACCAGCGATGAAATGTATAAAATTGTTATTGAGAAGCTTTAGGTAGCTTGAGATAGTTTTGTGTTTTGTTTGAAAGGATTGCTTTTTTGCCACTACATCGCTTTCGCGATGTCAGGCGGTTTAAAAAGCAATCCTTTCTTCACATTAGGGCATGATATCGCTGCGCGATGGAGACGGCGTAATCCATACCCCTTTCTTCACTTAGGCATTTTTATTTTGATCAGAGGAGAATGGAATTGAAAAGCAGTTTATAGGTGGCATGGGTGGAGGCCCTGAAGTTTGGGTTGAAGCCAAACAGGACGAACTGCCCCTCTCCTTTCCTCATCCATACCATAAGGGATTTGTTCCCCAATAATTCTTCCTTTTCAATGTATCCGCTGGCAAGGATATTTTTTTCAGGGGTTATACCGATAACTCGCCGGTCCATGTCAAAAGCCGGAACTGAAGTACCGAATACGGGCTTTCCCCTGTAGAATACTCCAACAGATTTCTGCATACCCAATGTCAGGGGATGATCTTTCTTGAGATTGATATTAACCAATGATCCCGGGCAATACAAGCCCTGAGTTGAAAGCTGTTCTGCCATATCATAGAAAGGCAATCCAAAGTCTTCTTTTTCCTTCTCCCTGTTTATGGTTAGTTTTCCTTCGAACAGAGCAGTTGATTCACCCCATGAAATAATAGTCCCTCCATGATCAACAAAGGTCATCAGTTTTTCCATTCCTTCTTTTCCCATTCCTTTGGCAAACTGGGGAGGCAGGCTCATGCGGTAGCGACCACTGGTGCTTCCATAATTCCCATCCATCAGAATGGATTTACGTGTACTTGGAAAAACGAGCACATCATAGTCAGATGCAAAATCTGTATCCTCGAAATCTCCTGGCCGGATCGCCTTGAAAGGAATCCTGTAAGTATCCAATACATATCTGGTCCAGCCCGCATCCATATCATGAAAATTGGTTTCTACAAGGGCTACACGGGGCATAGTAATTGCTTCAGCATCACCTGGTACCTCATTGGTGTAAATAGGCTCGACCTGTAATTCATCTAAAATGGACTGGAGGGAGGCAGTCTTTTTCCCAGCTGAAATAATAAAGCTTCCCTTATCCACGGAGACATCAGCAATCCTGGCTGATTTAGTTAGTCGCTGGACTTCCAATCCCTTTTCCAGAGCCTGGAAAGCGGCTCTGTAGCTTTCGTTCCTGTTGACAGGCAGAACAACAACGGTGCCTGATGTAGCTTCTGTTCTGAGGCTGAAATTCCCTTCTATTTCATGGATAGAGGATTCCAATTCCTTAAAGCGATTATTTACCTCCCAGCTTTTAACTCCCATGTGCAAGGGAAGTGACCAACTGGCAATATCATAGGGCCTGATTACCGCACCCCCTTTGGTATAATGCCTTACGGGATATTCCTGCACTTCCATAACTTCCTTGATAAATGCACGGAAAGGCTGGGCAAGGGGAACAACGATGGAATTTTCTTTAACGATTTTGGAACCAAGGTGTAATTCCTTCTCAGTCTCATAGACCTTTACACCATGTTCCTTCAGCAGGTTGACAAGTTTGACCAGCTCCCCTGCATCATGTTGGCTGGCTGGTAAAATGTAGTAATAGGGGGCCATTGTTTTACCCTTTCTTACTTCCTTCACAGCCATGTCATTCCTGAATTCGAGTACTTCACGACGATATTTGGATGAAGTTTTCAGAAGGGAATATGTGGAAGATAGTTCGTATTCGATAATGTCTGAAAGTCTCCACCATCCACCTTCCCAGGGATATGGCAGGTTGATGCTTTTCTTATGCTCTGCGAGTCCCTTACCGCTGACCCATATCTCATTGGGTTCAACATATACGGGTGTTGCAGTCTTAACACTTGCAGCTTCGGTGAGCATTCCAATCACATTCTTCCAGATGCAGGTCTCTGTTGCACCCGGCCAGTACTCATCAAATAGATAATGAGTTGATACTCCGAAGAGACTGTCATTGGTCATATCCTTGAGCATATTCGAACCGAAAACACCGGTCCAAGTCCATAGTTCTGCATCAACATTTTCAGCAATTGGATCATGGTTCGGTGGTACGAAGTACCTGGTGCCTGTAGAGCCCATCTGGTGCTTTTCAACCATCACTTGCGGGAACCATTCAAGATTATATATGCCGGCAATAGCTTTTGTATCTGATTGGGAAAGAGTTATAAAGTCCCGGTTATTATCATGTCCAACATATTTATGGTACACACCTGGCATAGATGAACCCTCGTATTTGGTCCCCTTGAACTCCATGTAATTCTCTACGATCATGTCCATCCCGTCAGGATTATGGTTGGGCACCATCATGTAAACCACGTCATCCATCCATTCCAGTTTGAATGGATCCTCAGTGGTTATCAGGTCGTATGCGATTAAGGAAGAGGCTTGTGAGGGTCCCACTTCACCGGAGTGCATAGACAGGGTACCTAGCAGAAATACTTTTCCATTGTTAATCATATCTTCCTTTTCCCCGGAAGGGATATTTGGATCAAGCGCCAGCCTTTTATTTATTGCTTTTAGCTCATCGAGGGAGGAGATATTCTCAGCAGAAGAGAGAAATGCAATGTACATGGTCCGCCCCATAGGAGATTCACCAATCTCAACCATTTTCAGCCTGTCAGAAGCCTCGTCCAGTTCCTGGAGGTAGGCAATCAATTGCTCATAGGTAAAGAGGTTGCGGTCAGATCCGGGTTGAAATCCAAAATAATCTGCCGGTGTTTTCTGGGCATTTAATAAACCGGGGATCAAAACAATACATGCAAATAGGTAAGCTTTAAATCTGCTGTTCAGGGATGTGAAATTCATTATTGATATTATTAATTGCTTGTTATAAAGGAAATCGAAATTAGCTTTTTTTTTCTTTAAATGCAGTAGGTGATAAATATCATCTGAGAACCGGATACAGGTCAGCTTTTAATATCTGTTTTTGAAATATTATATAAAACAAGTAAATTTTGGGTCGAATAATATCATCCCATGGCAGACCCAAAAGAAGTTCTCAAGTATCTCAAACTCTCCGTGAAAGTCGAGGAAGAGCCCGGCGAAGAGATTCGTAACCACCTCAAAAACACCCTATTGGGAACTCCGGGGAAACTCCGGTACCGGCATACATCCTTTGATACAAAACTACCCTTCCTGGGGCGTATTTACTTTCTTATTCTGAGAAAGTCGGAAAAACTGCTTGGTAGCTTGGCTTTCAGCCTGCGTGAAACCATCGTTCAGGGGAAAGAACTGGATGTCTGGTACATACGATATTT
>JAUUZM010000044.1 GCA_030589965.1 Bacteroides sp. | reverse complement strand
TCTTTCAATTAATCCCTCCAGATCCTTTTGATCAAGCATGCCTGCATCCGGGTATCCGGAATCAAGAACCTTATTCAGGTATTGCATGGCTTCCAGTTTATGCTTGAAATTACCCGCCGTATATAAAAACGCAGAATCTGCAATGATCAGCACGGTTTGTTCCCCCTCCACTACATCCGGTATTGTATCCAGAATGACATCGCTGTTTACAAGTAATACACTGTATGACTTATCAAATTTAGGCCTCAGGTGATCTGGAACCAGAATATTTTCAACCTTCACGTTCTCACTCTGCATGTTACTCAGTTTTACGGATACATGTCGGTTCAGTTTCCGGCCATCTGGACTATCGCTTCCATCTTCGTATTTATTGATGGCGATAGGGGCGGACTCCCCGGCAGCCGTTACTTTGATACGCGAGGCATCAATCCCTTTACCAATCAGGTAATTAGCCACGGATTGAGATCTTCGCTGAGACAAATGCAGATTGTATTCACTGGCTCCCACAGCATCCGTATGACCCGTAAGCTCAAGACTAATTTCTGGATGTTTCTTCATAACTTCCAGCACACGAGCCGCTTCCTCCCCAGCTCCCTGATCAATTTCATCACTGTCAAAACCAAAAAGGATACTGTTCAAAACATAGTAATCATCCCCTGTAGGTACAACCCCTGTCCCACTGCCATCTTGTGTCGAAGTCCCCGATTCTGATTCAGGTTGAACATCAGGTGTTTTTGTTTTCACCCTGCTACCTTTCCGAACGGCTGCAATGGTTGGTTCATCGATACTTCTTTTCACTGTATATATGCTTCTTAAAGGCTCAACCTCATCCGATATGGCAGAATAATAGGCTCCCTTACCACTTTTGCGGGGGTAATAAAAGAGGTCATCATCAGCAGTGTTTATGGGATATCCCAGGTTCTCAGGAAATGACCATCCCTCATCGTACTGAATCTCAGTAGTTCGTTTGCCTTTGCCGGTCTCTGAATTAGATTCAACAGGCATTGCCGGGACCTTCTCTGCCTGAAAATAATCGAAGCCCCCCATGGTTGCATGGCCCTGGGAACTGAAAAACAATTTTTTACCCCGCTCAGCGAGAAAAGGTGTTTCTTCACTGTAATGGGAATTTATCTTCGGACCGAGATTTCTGGGTTCTCCCCAGTCCCCATGCTCAGTTGTTTCAGACACCCAAATATCAAGTGCTCCCTGTCCCCCTGGACGGTCACTTGTAAAATAAAGAGCTTTCCCGTTAAATGAAATGCAGGCATGGGTTTCTGAATAATCGGAATTTATATGCCTGTTCAAAGGGATCATTTTTGTAAACTTTCCTCTCTTCAGGTAAGAGATAAATATATCTGACCCGTAAGCATCTTTTGTAATCAAATAGAGTTCACTGCCATTTGAAGACAGGGAGCTGGGATATGAATTCCCATCAGATCCGATTTCTTCATTGATCTCCCTGGGTTCAGTCCACCCTCCCCCGGGAAGCCGCCTGATCATGACAATAGCCCTGTAAAGAGTTCTGTCTGTCATATAAATAAGGGTGGAATCATCCCAGGAAACAACAGGGTTATAATTACTCTCAAACTTATTAACTTCTTCTCCAAGTCTCAGGAATATAACATCAACAGGCCTCTTAATCATGCTCTTCCCTAGCTCGCTGGACTTAATCTGGTGGTTGACGTATTCAATGTCAGCGAAGCGTTTTTTAATCATAACACTTCTATATTTTTCATACTGCTCGATGGCCTTATCGAAATCCTCCTGAATATGATAAGCCTTTGCCAGGGCAAAAATGGCTTCCCTGGGAGCTGAGCGTTCCTTATACGATCCTTCCCGGTAACCTGCAGACATTTCCAGGGCAGCCCTTTCAAGATGAGGAATGGCCTTCTCTTTTTGACCGTAAAGGCTCAGGTAACATGCACCGGCAAGAAAATGAACATTCGCATTATCCGGATCAATTTTTAATAATTCAGAATACAGATACACTGCTTCCTGGTATTCTTCAGTAATGAAGAAATATTCTGCCTCAATGAATGTTTTCTTAAATAGATTCTTATCCTGCGAGAATGTCTGACCCGAGCTGAAAAGCAACATCAGGAATATATAAACAACCTGTCGCATAAGTGGATAGCTATTGAACTTTTTCAAATATAGAAAAATTGACAAAGCTACACTTTAAAAGTTATTCACGTTAAAGATATCAACCTGGGTGACATAAGAAGCGATCCAAATAATAGTTCTGTGGTTGGGACTGCCGGATTGTTCACAAAAATTATTATATTGCAGTAAAGAGCTTGAGGCTTACCAAATAACATTTCGTGAAACAAAAATACGAACTAGAATACAGTATCAATTCATCAACCAAAGTTCTCTTCAACCGTCTTAGTACACCCGGAGGCCTTGCAGAATGGTTCGCTGATGATGTTAATCTTCGCGGATCTGTTTTTACCTTTATATGGGAACAGACTGAGAGCCTGGCTGAACTGATTCAACGCAAGGAAAATAAGTATATTCGGTTTCACTGGTGCAGTGATGAAGAAGAGGATACATATTTTGAATTCCGCCTTAATCAGGATGAACTTACGGGTGATGTCTCTGTCATTATTACGGACTTTGCAGAAGAAGACGAAAAGGAAGATGCCATTGATCTTTGGGATTCCCAGATTTCCGAATTGAAACATGTGATCGGTCTATAAAACAGGCATTAAAATCCTGCCCTCTTCAATTCTGATTTTCAAATTCGAATACCCGGATGCGGCGGGATCATGAGAAACCAGAACTACTGTTCCCCCTTTATTATTAAACTCCTTTATAAGAAGCATTAATATTTCGCTGTTTTGTGGATCGAGATTTCCTGTAGGTTCATCTGCAAGCAATAATTTAGGACCTGAAATTATTGCACGTATAAAAGCCACTCTTTGCTTTTCCCCAACACTCAGGTCGGAAGGTAATTTATCCTTTAAACCAGTAAGGGAACATTTTTCCAGGTAGTTCCTGATTTCATCATCCTGGGATTTTTGGGAACAGCTCAGCCTGATGTTTTCAATGACAGTCAGGTAAGGCATTAAATGAAATTGCTGAAACATAAATCCCACATCCCTTCTTCGGTAAAGATCCAGGTACTTTGCGTTCTGATCAAATATGTTCTCGCCCTGATAAAAAACTTCACCTGAATCGGGATGTATCAAACCTCCGATAATATTGAGAAGAGTTGACTTCCCTGATCCGCTTGAGCCTGTAATAGAAACATAATCACCCTTATTAATTTTTAAGGTTACATCAGTAAGAGCGGTATATATTCCGGAGCCTGTTTTATATGTTTTTGAGACTTGCTTGATTTCAATCATCCCTGTTATCTTTATTTTTTCTGATTACTCCTCACTCAGAATTTTTGCTGCATCTATCCTGATTGCCAGAAGGGCTGGGATCCAGCTACTAAGCATCCATAAGAGCGGAAAAATTAAGATGGAATAATAAAATATTGTCCAGATTGGCTTGATACTCAATGCAGTAAACCTGAAAATTTCTTTGCCAAAGTATTCAGCAATCCAGCTCCCGGCAAAAAATCCAATGATGGCTCCCAACAATCCGAGTATGAAAGCCTTGGAAAGTATCATGAAGAGAATTGTAAAGGAACTCCTGCCCATGGCTTTTAAAAGACCGATTTCACGTTTTCTGACCTGTACGTTTTGGTAGAACAATAAGCCTGTAATCAAAAGTGCCGATATTACAATAAAAGGAATAATAAAGGCCCCGTACTTATTCATCATTAAACGCTGATTCTCCCGGGCATCGGCAATACTGCTTATTTCGGTAACCTCAAGGTCAGAAAATATGTCCTGCACCTGGGATCTGGCATTCTTAATTCTTCCATCATGACAGACGCAGCCAAGTGCTTCAATTTTATTGATCAAGCCTTCCATGCCCAATACATCCTGCAGGTCCTCCAAATTGAAGGATACACCCTGATCCATCATTCCTCTTCCCTCTTCAAGCCTTTTGTCAACTTTGAAACTATGCAGTCTGCCATCCGCACCTTCGATGATAAAAGGGTCTTCATATTTAACATTCTTCGCTACCAGAGCACCCAGATGGACACAAGCATTCTTAACATCAAATCCCATGGTTTCCTGCCTGGAAAGGTATTTTTGTTCAGCTTCATTTTTATAACCGAATAGTACAATCTGGTGCAGAGATCCATTGGCATCTTTCCACTCAGGATATTTTACTTGCAGAATACCTGTCAGGTGCCTGACGGCATCAAAAGTTTTAGAATCAGCAAGAACATCCACATATGTATCCGGAAATGTCTCAGTATTGTTTATAGAATAGAAATCTATCAGATTTGTGCCTTTTGGAAAAATGAAAAGATTCAATCCCTGTTCCCGCATGATCTTCCTGGTCTCATTTTCACTGGCTTTACTTAGGGTATAGATCGCAACTGAAACGGAGCTCGACACAATAACTGTGAGAAGGATAAGCAAGGTGCTCATCTTTCTGTGCAGAAGTTCTTTTATAACCAGTCTTAGTGGACTCATGATGCCTGATTCTTATGTTTCCGGTTAAAATAATATGTTAAAAAAACAAGCAGCAATATGATGAACGTGAGGGTCACAATTGAAGAAATCTTCAGCGAGTGGTCCTCCTTCATGTGAATTTCCTCCGGTTGAATGCTTGTCAGGCCAGACTTCTGATCGACAAGCCATTTAGGCAATGGACGGTGATCAGAGCTATTAATGCCATTTAAGCTATTAAGGCTATCGAAGCCATCAAGGTTATCGTATGATATTGTATCCGATTGCATTTAATAACCAAGCGAAGGATTATCATCAATGATTTTATTGAGAAGTGCTGTCTGAGGATTATCCCATTTACCGGAAAAAAGAATATCTGTCCCGGGCAGGGCGTCCTTAATCAGGCAACTGCATTCGGCGGTAAAATAGTCAATCATCAGGTGAATATTTTCTTCCGTGATCCCTTTTCCCAGAAGTGGTTCCAGTGCTTTAAAACGACCGAAAATACCAAACAACATAGGCTCCTGAATATCATTGAGGTCATCTTCAACATTCAATAGCTGGGAAGCCAAATGATACTCGTCCTTACTGTTCCGGCTTAATTCATGCATGGTGATGATCTTCCCAAATGGGGAGGATTCGATTGCACAGCGCAATGCATTCAGGCCCATTTCATCCTTTTCCTTTATACCTGTTTTAAGGTATAGCATTACACATAATTTCCCGGCCATAAGTTCAGCTGCTATTACCTCCCGCAGGGGAGAGCTGCACAGTCCTTTCAATTCATCGGCAATCTTATATTTTGAGAATAGCCGGCCTCCATAATACAAACCGTAAAAAGGTTCAGGAATCTCAGATCTGACTACCCTAATGAACTGAATATTTGCCATTTCAATTCCATCTACAACTTTTTGGTTCTGCTTTCTTACTGTTTCGTCAATGGGATTCTGATGAAAATATATCAGGGAATATTGATTTGCAGGAGCATTCAGCAGCACCCATTCAGAAACCCTGGTTGTACAGGCCAGGCTTACTAATCCGGCCAGAACTATGATCCTGTAATAATCTCGTTTCATTTGGCGAATATTTTCACGTCAGAAGTGTTTTCCCGGTGCAGCTCGATCCCGGACAGGATTGTATTTCCCTTTGCGGGATCCAAATCAATACGCAAGGTCCTTCCTGCCATTATCCCTGAAAATGATTTAACCAGTTCCATATCTTCCTTACCGGTTTCACTGATAATATCCAGGTCTTCCAGTATTTTTCTGCCCTGAATGCTAACATCAAATACCCTCTCCCCTGTCCTCCGGCTCTCCGGTTCAGAAAAATAGAGATTTACCCTGTATGATGACTCCCATACTGTTGACTCTTCTGATAAGGTGATTTCAATTGATCTTATCCCTTCAATGGAGCTTGCACTAATCCAGGGAGCGTTCTTCGAATGGATTGAGATGGGATCTTTTCGTATTTCAGAATAATCAACTGTATCTATCCAAACCGGTATTTCCGGAGCTGCTCCAGCTACATACGGATACTCAATCCAAAGTACATTTTCATCAGAAGTCCGGTCCCCAGGCGCATTAAGGTTCAGTCCCAAGTGCTGAATCCGCTTCCCGCTCCATCTGTAATTACTGTTTGTCCAGTAAGTCATCCAGGGCATATTAACCAGAGCCAGGGATGTTTGGTTCTGATACGGGCATTGGCAGGTCCGGGTATAATCCGGTGAATTAAGCACCCCATTAGCGACTATCAGATTCGCTGAACAACCAGCTTTAAAGCCACCGAAGTTTCCTGTTCCCTCAAAAACATCGAGATTGACAAATCCTGCCGCTGCCGAGCGAAATGTCAAGAGGTGTTCACTCGCAACAACATATCCGCAACCATATTCCCTTTTGAATTTCCATTTTATTTCCTCTCCGGTGATTAAATCCTTTTCATAAAGGGGATCTCCGGTTAACAGTGAAAAGCCCTCTCCATTCGTGTAAATTTTATCCCCGGAGATGATAGGTGGGTTAGCGTAATCCACCGGTTTATCCCAGAGAATTTCTTGTGTCTGGGTCTTATACACGATCATCCTTTCTCCAGATTCCCCTGAAAGCATGTCCCTTGAAGGTCGGTTTGCCTGCAGTAGTAATTTATGCTCAGTGGAATAACCCAGCCATGATCCAAAGATATTGGTAGTATCCTCCGATAGCACTTTGCCTGATTTAACATCGAGGTAAAGCATTCTTGATCCCGAAGGGGGCTCCTCTCCTCTTCTTTTAAGTTTTGTTTCAAGGCCCTGAGGTAATTTATCAAGGCAATAAAGGATGCCATCACCTGCAATGACAGCGTTATGAATAAATCCATGATTCGCTGAAATTCTCCACTTTTCCCGCCCGGAAAACCGATTCAGAATGATGAGCTCCTTGCTGGCTGTGAAATCAAAATCCAGGAATTTCAACTTCTTCTTACTGACTCCTTCCCGAGACATCTCAGGATAATCGCTGAAATTATTCCCGAGGATCAGTAAATCCTCATAAACTCCAATATAACCCAGGCGCTCGGTATATTTATCACCGGGGGAGATGGACTTATGCAGTTTTCCGGTTTCTATATCCAGCAAATGGCAATTGATACCTTCTATCACATACACATAATCTCTGGTGGCAATAAAATTTGTTCCCCTTGCATTGGCTCCAGGCATATGTATCTGGTTGTATTTTGTATCCAGAGGATTTTCTTCATCATAGGTCTCATCATAGTAAATCATCCAGGTATCTTCATCAAGGTTTTCAAATTCCTTTTTCCAGATCAATCTCCCCGTATAAACATCACGGGCACTTACACTGTTCACCCCCTGAATAATAAGACGACCGTCTATTACCTGTTCTGAGGGTCCGTGTCCATGCCTTGGCAGCACGTCCATATTTGAATTGCCTCCGAACCATAGAATTCCCAATGGGGCTTTAACAATTTTATCATCAGATTTAATGGTATTGGAGATATCCCCATAATTATGGGTCCAGTCAGCTGCCCCTTCAAGTGCTCCTGTTCTTGAAATCATTATATATCCCAATCCACTACGAAGTCGGGCACCATAAAGATCTAAATCAGCCATGGCATTCCTCAATTCCTTCTTGGCCTTGCCCCTGGTTTTTACCCATATCTTTCCATCATAAGGTCGTATTGATTCATAGAAACCACTCAGAAGACCTACGTCATTCCCACTGAGATATGAAGGGTCATTAATAATTGCAAGAGAGGAAAAGTATTTCGGCAGAGAGGATAAAGTCTGATCAAAATCCTGGAAACTTATACGCTCAGCATTTATTCCACGACGATCAAAATACTCCCTGAGGTATTCAATTCTGTCAGGATCCCTGTCAAAAGCAATGATTGAAAGGGATGTTCTTGATACTAGTTTTTTCAGCTGTCTGATATCTTCAGTTCCTATCACAACTGCATATCCGCTTTTAATTCCTGTTTTTCTGATAATTCTTCTTGCTGAGAATGAGCGTCCTTTGATATTAGATTCAGGCTGTTTCAAATACGAGACACTTGAAACAGGAGAATCACCGAATACCATAATTTCCCCATCCTCAGAAACGGCGATAAGTTTACCATTTGAAGCTACCAGCCTTTCAATGGACTGCCGGCTTTCGTGAGTCCACAAAACCCGGGGTGCATTATCTGTAATTTTTATTGCCGTAATTCCTTTGCTATCAGCTGCATAGAGGCAATTACCTGCTTTTATAAGATCATTGACTGCTGAAACTTCTGATTCCCACATCGTTTCAATCTCATTTTCATCATCTAGTTCAGCTGCAACTATTTTCTCTCCTGAGAAATAAATATGCTTATCATCCACAACAGGATACCCTCCAACCTCCTTAATAAGTGTTTCTCCGTTTTTTGAATCATACATGTAGCACATATTCTCTCTATGGTGATTAAAAAACACCTGCTCGTTGGCACATGTGAATGCACCACCGGTTTTCCCACTTTCCGCAAGGCGATAATAAAGCTCCTCACCTGTCTTCAGATCAAAAGCTGCAGGAACGGAGCGTCCTCCGGCAACAAGCAACTTTTCTCCACTGATTACAAAAGTTCCCTGAGGAGCAACATCTGCAAAGGCAGGAGATTTATGGGGCTGAAGAATATAGTTACTTCCGGTACCTTCATTCTTCCAGACTATTTCACCGGTTTCTGCATTTATGGCATAGATAAAAGTTCCCATCATTGGGAAGATGCTGGCAGCGGTATAAATTATATCATCTTTGATTACAATACCTCCCCTGGCGGGCCACATGGATATCAAGCGTTTATTTCCCAGCAATTTATTTCCTGCCGGGGCAAGGGATAACTTCCAGATCAGTGATCCGTCATCAGCATTCAGACAATAACAAATTCCATCATCACTGGTAAAATAAATCTTACCCTTATTCGCGGCCAATGGCAGCCGTACTGGTCCATCTGCATAATAATGCCAGAGTTCCCTTCCTGAATTGATATCCAGCGCAATAACTTTATCCTGATCGTTGAATCCGAGGAAGATCTTATTATCTGAAACAATGGGTTCAAACAATCTGTCAAATTGCATCAGGTTCTGATTTAGAGGATCATCCCATACCGGCACCCTGGCAGGATACTTTACAGTCCATTGGAGATATAGTTCATCAGCCAGTTGCTCTTGGGTTGAAGCCGATCTGCCAAAGTCAGACCTCCACATCGGCCAATCATGAAATTGCGCTTCAGCCAGGAAAGAAAATAAACATAGAATCAGGGTCAGTGAAAGTCTCATTGAAAGAATCTTGGGATTAGGAAGTCCCAAATATAACTACAAAATCGCTAATAATATTGAAGCAGGACTCTGAAATATCTTACCTTTATTCCCGTTAATAATTAAACTATTTGCAGAATGCGTTTAAGGCCAAAACGCCTGGATATATTATTGCTTAAGTCCTTCGCAGGTCCTTTTGCCCTGACCTTCCTGATTGTGATCTTTATCATGGTCATGCAGTTCCTCTTCAAGTATATAAATGACCTGGTGGGAAAGGGACTTGAGTTCCCGATAATAGGTGAGTTTGTCCTTTACCTGACTGCTTCGATGGTACCAATGGCACTACCTCTGGCTATTCTGATGGCGGCTCTGATGACTTTCGGAAATCTTGGAGAATTCTATGAACTCACCGCTATGAAATCCTCAGGCATTTCCCTGCTAAGGATTATGATGCCACTTATTATCCTTATAGTGGTTATGAGCTTTGGAGCCTTTGCATTTGCCAATAATGTATTACCGGTTGCGAACCTGAAAATGCGCTCCCTCCTGTTTGACATCCAGAGAAAACGACCGGCCTTTAATATTACTGAAGGCATTTTCTATAATGGCATTGAGGGATTCAGCATGCGTATCGATTCTAAGAATCCCAACACACACATGATGTATGGCATCCGTATTTATGACCATACGGAACGTAAAGGAAACAATTTAGTCACAATAGCAGATTCCGGTTTCATGAAAGTATCAGCCGACGACTCATATCTTATTTTTACAATGTACAGCGGACGCTCGTATAATGAACTGGAAACGGACCGGAAAAACAAAAAAGGTTTTACCTATCCTCACAGAAAAGATCTTTTCCAGGAACAATCTATTCTGATTGAGCTAAGCGGATTTGGGCTGGACCGGACAGATGAATCCCTTTTCAGGAGCAATATGGCTATGATGAGCCTTGCTATGCTTGAACATTATGAAGATTCCTTCAAGACGGAAATTGGTTTAATCCATAATGGACTGCAGAAATCACTGAAAACGCGTACCTATTACAACTACCGCCGTACCGGTCCACGATTAAACAAGAATAAAAAGGTCCTGGAAGACACCCTGTTTTACACCCTGAATTTTGATAGTCTCTACCAGACACTCCCCCTTCGCGAAAAGCAACAAACGGTAGAATCAGCTCTTTCACAGGCAAGAGCATCGATGAACTTCATATCAACTTCCGAGACCAATTCCAGCGCAAAAATTACCCGTCTTCGAAAATATCAGATAGAGATTCACAGAAAGTTCACTCTTTCTTTTGCCTGCCTGATATTCTTCTTTATCGGAGCCCCCCTGGGTGCCATAATACGGAAAGGGGGATTGGGAATGCCGACAGTGATATCAGTCCTGTTTTTCCTGGCCTGGTACATTATTTCCATGTCGGGAGAACAGATTGCCAGAGACAGCGGCCTGACTCCCCTTGTTGGCATGTGGCTCTCATCTGCCATTTTATTGCCCATAGGTGTCTGGCTGACCTATAAATCCATGACTGATTCTTCCCTGCTTAATATGGAAACCTACACTACCGCCTTTAGGAAGATAAGACGAAGATTCAAATATTTGCGTATTAAGACAGGCTTATTGAAATGAAGATCCTTATCCTGAGCACAAAAATGCCCTGGCCTCCGAAGGACGGGGGAGCGATTGCAACTCTAAACCTCGGCAAGGGACTCGCTAGAAGCGGAGCAGATGTCACCCTGCTTACTATGAATACCAGGAAGCATTATTTTCCACTAGAAAAAATCCCTGATTATGTTAAGGACCTTATCCAAATCAGGGCAGTGGATCTAGACACAAGAATCCGTCCCCTGCGTCTGATACTTAACCTTTTATTCTCCACCTACCCATATATAGCAGAGAGGTTTATATCCAAAGCTTTTCAGCAGGAACTTGAAAGATGCCTCACCGAACATGATTTTGACATTGTACAGATTGAAGGTCCCTACCTGGGATACTATGGAAAAACAATAAAGGGAAAAGCTCTCCTCACCCTGCGTGCTCATAACCTTGAACACAGGATATGGGACCTGCGGTCAAAGGAGGATAAAAACCCCTTCAAAAAGCTATATTTTCATACCCTCTCCAAAAGGATCCATTCCCTCGAGAAAAACCTTCTGAAAAAAATCGATCTGCTGGTACCAATCTCAGAATCTGACGCGGAAGGATTCCGGGAAATGGGAAACACCCTTCCCACGAAAGTGTGTCCCACAGGAATGGATATGGGAAATTATCACACGAAAAATTCTGGCAACGAGATCCGATTGTTTTATATTGGGGCGCTGGACTGGGGACCGAATCAAGAGGGACTGGATTGGTTTTTTGAAAATGTATGGTCTTCCATACTCGCGAAATGGCCAGACCTGCTGCTTCACATCGCAGGCAGAAATTCCTCCCGGTATTTTTCTTCCTCACCCCCTCCTAACGTTCATCCCGAAGGAGAAGTGGAAGACGCTATTGAATTCTATAATGAACATACCGTTATGATTGTCCCCCTGCTCTCCGGCAGCGGTATCAGGATCAAAATCCTTGAAGCCATGGCCATGGGCAAGGTGGTTATCGGATCGTCTATCGCTTCAGCCGGACTGGGTGCCACGGACGGTATACATCTTTTTACTGCAGATAATGCAGAGGATTATACCAGGATCATTGCAAAAATCAAGAAGGATCCCCGCATTCTCGAAGAGATGGGGCATCAGGCCCGTCAATTCGTTACAGAAAATTTTGATAACTTAGTGCTCTCCAATAAATTGATCTCCTTTTATAAAGAACAGCTTGCATGATTTGGGAAATATTATTCTGGGTACCCCTTCTGGCCATTCTGCATTCATATTTATTCTACCCCCTGATTATCAGTATTCTGGCAAAAAATAAAAAGGAGAACGAAGAAGTGTATAATCCTTCTGACAATCTTCCTTTTATCTCGATTATTATGTCGGTCTATAATGAAGAGGACCTGATCTCAGAAAAGCTGCGCAGCATTTTCACTACTTCTTATCCGGCAGATAAGATTGAACTTCTGGTAGGTTCCGATGCCTCCTCCGATATGACCAATGAGAAGCTTCACATATATGCAAGCGATCAGCCAGGCTTAAGGGAATTTCCGTTTTCCACCCGCAGAGGGAAACCTGCCGTAATAAACGAGTTGAGGAATGAAGCGATGGGGGAGATACTTATTATGACCGATGCCAATGTAATGTTTAACAAGGATACACTTTTTGAACTGGTCAGGCATTTTAAAAAGCAGGAAATTGGACTTGTGGCAGCAAACATAAGGAATACCGGACATGATAAAACCGGAATCTCTTTGCAGCCCAACCGGTAAACTCACCACCCACAGAAAGAGCATACGTTACATCAGAGTAACTTTCATCATCTGGTGCAGCAAATGGTACAGGATAAAAAGCTGAAGCAAAGGGAGGATTTTTAGTGAAACGTTGCTCCAGTATAGCTATAGGAGTTACACGCC
>JAUUZM010000189.1 GCA_030589965.1 Bacteroides sp. | reverse complement strand
CCCACTCCAATGTAATTACCCAGGGCATACCCCAGGAGTCCGATGATCAGTCCGGGCAGAATGATTTCCCGGTTTTTCAGGGAAGCAGCCACCACCGGAACAAAAGGAGGTGACATGGACAGTGCAACCGAAATGATCAGGAAATTATCCACATCCACTTTGAAGATCTTTGATAGTATTCCATGCAACAGTAATGCCCCCGGAACCACCATAATGATATATACGAGCAGGGGAAGGGAGTCCAGACTGAACTTACTGATATCTGCCATGGAAGCAAAAATCAGGCAAAAGACAAGGATCAGGTAGATCCCTCCCTGGAAAGATTTTTCAATTTTCTTAACCCGGGGCACAAAGGAACCGGCAATCCCAAGCGTGGTAATCCCCAGGATTATTATTGCTCCGTCCAGTTTCTTCAGAAACAATTGACTGATCCCTACTGAAATACCAAATATTAATACAGATAGTCCGAAAGCTCCCAGCAATGGTCCGCCTATCCGTCGACCGAGTATTCCATCATAGGATTGATACTTTTCATGATAGCCTTCCTCGGGACCATCAATCTCCTCCCTGTCAGAAGGTTTATAAGGACGCATAAAAAGGAGAAAGAAGCGCTGGGCTACGGTCATTAGAAAAAGCAGGGTTACGGCTCCGACAACCAGGTCATAAGTCTGAAGGAGAATAAATGACTCCGGATCCATATCAACTGCCAGGCTGATAGCTGCCGCATTCGGGGCACCACCCGAATAAAATCCGACAAGAACACCTGCAGTTTTCCATATTTCCGGAATAACATCCTGGTAGACAAAATATCCGACTATTACCATTACCAGTACTGATACCAGTCCAAGAATCAGCGAAAGAACCGTCTTCCCGGCCATTTTTACCCATTTCCTGATATCCAGGGAAAAAAGAAGCAGGGGAATGGCAAGGGGTACTATGATGGAATAAAGTTGCTCCTGAAAACCAGCTAATCCATCCGGAAGAATCCCAATATTCCCGATCAGTAGTCCAACTCCATAGCAGATTACTACCGAACCGATCTTATTTACAAGGGAATATTTCTTGTCGAGATGGATTATTAGAACCGGGAAAAGGAAGTAAAAGAGTGCAAGTAATACGAGCACCATAAACGCTTAGGTATTGATTAGTACCTGTAAATATAAAAAACTCCTTTAATCTAGTCACATTCATCAAAACTTTTTGCATACTGGTCAATGGCCCTCATGCTCATTGCCATACTTGAGAATCCCCCGTCGTGGAAAAGATTCTGCATGGTTACCTTTTTGGTTAGGTCCGAGAACAGGGTCACACAGTAATCAGCACAATCAGCTGCACTTGCATTGCCCAGGGGTGACATTCGTTCAGTAAAATCTATAAGGGTTTCAATTCCTTTCACTCCGCTTCCGGCAGTGGTAATGGTGGGCGATTGGGATATGGTGTTAACGCGAATCTTCTTATCCCTTCCGTAAATATATCCGAAACTGCGTGCAATGGATTCCAGCAATGATTTTGCATCTGCCATATCGTTATATCCTACCAGGGTTCTCTGAGCAGCCACATAAGATAAGGCCACTACGGATCCCCAATCGGAAATGGCGTCGTGTTTCCTTGCCAGAAGCATCAGCTTATGAAATGAAAGGGCTGAGATGTCAAGAGTCTTGAGAAAATATTCATAGTTCAGAGCATCGTAAGGCAGTCCCTTTCTAACATTTGGAGACATCCCTATGGAGTGAAGGATAAAATCAACTTTTCCGCCAAGGATCTTCATGGACTTCAGAATAACATTTTCAACATCTTTTAGATTTGTAGCATCCGCTTCGATGATTTCCGAACCTGTTTTTTCAGCCAGTTCCGCCACGGTTCCAAGTCTCAGGGCTACTGCAGTATTCGACAGTGTAAAAGTAGCTCCTTCCTCATGGCATTTTTCCGCAACTTGCCAGGCGATTGACATATCGTTAAGGGCTCCGAAAATGATCCCTTTCTTACCTTTTAATAATCCGTAGGACATAATGTTCTGAATTGATTTTAAAACAAATATAATAACTAATTCAGCAATTCCCTGGCATTCGAAATGGCTGCTTCAGTCAGCTCTTCACCACTTAGCATCCTGGCCAGTTCAAGCACCCTCTCCTCATTGCTGAGCAGACGTATCCCGGTTCGCTCTCCTCCACCCTCTTCGGTTTTATAAACAAGATAATGATGATTCCCTTTTCCTGCTACCTGGGGAAGATGGGTAATGTTAATGATCTGCTTTCCTCCTGCCATTTTTTTCATAATCTCACCGACTTTGTCGGCAATTTCTCCGGAGACACCGGCATCTACCTCATCAAATATGATGGTGGGGAGTTCAAGGGAATCGGATAATAAGGACTTAATACTAAGCATCAGCCTGGACAGCTCACCCCCGGAGGCCACCCTGGATATTTCCCGTGGAGGCATATCTGCATTGGCAGAGAAAAGGAATTCAACTTCATCTTTTCCATTCATGGTGAATTCTTCCAGCTCCTTCCGGGAAATTATGAACCCGGCATTGGGGATGCCCAGGTTCTGAAGTATTCCGCAGACCTCTTTTTCCATTTCCGGCAGAACTTTTTCCCTCTGTCCCGAAAGTTCACCTGACAATCTCTGCAGGGATGCCAGGGAGTCTTCCCATTCCTTTTCCAGTTTGGATATCTGCTCATCAAAGGAGGAAATGTCTGCAATCTTTCCGTCCAGTTCATCACGGATGCGGATCAAAGAAGCGAGATCATTCACCCCATGTTTTTGCATAAGGCTGTACAGTAAGTCAAGCCGTTCACGGTACAACTGCTGCCGGCCCGGATCAAGTTCTGCAATATTGCCGGCTGTTTCCGCTTCCGCAGCGATGTCCTTAAGTTCGATCCAGGCGGACTTTATCCTTTCGGCCAGTTCTGAAGCTCCGGGGTAATACTCCCTGATCTCATTAAAGGCCTGAATAGCATTTTGAAGAAGTTCCCTTACCGATTTCTCATCTCCGTCAAGCAGGGAGTGAACAAATAAATTATTTCGTTTGATTTCTTCCGCATGGTCCAGGGTCTGAAGTTCCTGTTCCAGGGAATCCTGTTCATCTCCTGCCAGGTTAGCCTCTTCCAGCTGGGTAAACTGGAAACTCAAATAATCCAGGTCAGCCTTTGATTGCCTGGCTTTCCCCCTGAGCTCCGCAAGCTTTTTGCCCACACCGCCATGCGTCTCAAACTGGTCCCTATAGGCTGCCAGCAGATTCTGGTTTCCTGCTACAGTATCCACCACCCTTAACTGGAAGCGGTGGTCGTTAAGATTCAGGTTATGATGCTGGGAATGAATATCCACAAGCCTTACCCCAAGTTCCCTGACCAGCGGAAGGTTGACCGGTGTATCATTTATGAAAGCCCTTGATTTCCCACCGGGTGCAATTTCCCGCCGGAGAATTACCGGGTCCTCATAATCCAGGTCATTTTTGTCAAAAAATTTCTCCAGTCCGTATCCGGCAACCTTAAAACTACCTTCGACATAACATTTTTTATCCTGATCCTTCAGCACTGATGTATCTGCCCGCTTACCCAGAAGTAATCCGAGGGCTCCAAGCAGAATAGATTTCCCCGCACCGGTCTCACCGGTAATAGTGCTCAGTCCGGATTTGAAATCAATTTCCAGTTCCCTGATCAAAGCGTAATTTCGTACATGAAGGGTATTCAGCATGGCTTTACGATAAACTTCGATATCCCTTAATGAGATCCCGGACTAAAAATCATTCTGCAAAGTTAAAATTTGTATTGGATCAAGGGAGAATTGAGGCAGGATAATTCTGCTAGTTCGAAGCATGAATCTTATCGTACTTGGTCTTATTGGCCGGGTCTATTTCTTGCAGAATGTTGATGGCACGGGTCTTTTCCTCGGTAAAGGATTCTGAAAAAATATTTATCAATTCATCGGATTTTGCATCCAGGGTTAGTTGCAGCCAGTAGATAAAAGGATCCGGCTTATCCCTGTACAGGGCCTGCAATTTATCCAGGTTCTCAGCAATGGCTGCCCTTCCTTCTGTAACTTTTTGATCCATCACATCCAGTCCCTGCCGATGATAGGCGTACTGAAATTCCCGCAAGGGCCGATAACCGTCGTTAAGGATATCATTAACCAGCCAGTACCTGTTTTTATGATCCAGGCTCTCAAATGGTTTCCAGCCGCCTTCACGGGCGTTTTGAGCATTCTGAACAATGTTTTCTGCCTGTGAGAAATAAGGGCTTCCTCCCATGTATCCGAAAGAATCGTAATCGAGTCCGATGATCATATAGGCCCAATACGCCAGCAGGGAAGTCAGGTTGGAAATATGCTGGGTCATGTCGTATTCCAGGGGTTCAAACTCCACATAACGAAAATGAATATTATTGTCCACAAAATTCAACATTGTTGTGCTGTAGTTGGTGTTGAAAATGGGCCGGCGGGACTGTATCGTAAGCGTGCCTCTGAACTCGTCTGCGCTCAACTGTTCCGTAATATTGAACATAAAATTGACTTCGATCCTCTCATCAATCGAGTACACATGGGTAGTCCAGTTTGTATTATTCATAAACTCATAGACAGCTGTCTGCAAAGTCTGAAATACCTGCTTATTGGTACCCTGAACCTGCTGGGAAACGAACTGCACATTGCATTTTAATTCCTGGGATTTTACCCTTCCGGGGAACAGAACAGTAGCGCTCAGCAATAATATGTATAAGCTTAATCTAGGTAACATACTCATGCAATTTATCAACGATATCCTGGGCAACTTCCTTCTTAGACTTTAACTCAAAAATACTAATATTATTATCCTTTTCGAGGATGCTTACCTTATTTGTATCGAACCCGAATCCAGCTCCTTTATCATTGAGGGAATTGAGCATAATGAAATCAAAGTTCTTTCGCTTCAGCTTATCCCAGGCATTATCAATCTCATCATTTGTTTCCAGCGCAAACCCGGCCAGTATCTGACCATCTTTTTTTGATTTGCCCAGTTCTGAAGCAATGTCACGTGTAGGTTCCAGCTCCAGTGTCCAGGTTTTTCCCTTGCTTTTTATTTTCCTTGATGACTTCCGGCTGGGGGTGAAATCAGCAACTGCTGCAGTCAGTACCCCGGCTTCACATGATGGGTAAAGGGAGACTGAACGGCTTGCCATTTCTGCAGCGGAAGTAACCTGGTAAAGCTTTATCCCTGGATGGACAGGCTTCAGGTTCACAGGTCCGCTGATAAGCAAAACCTCTGCCCCATCTCTGGCGCAGGCCTCTGCAATAGCATAGCCCATTTTTCCGGTGGAATAATTACTGATAAATCTTACAGGATCTAACTTTTCGTGGGTAGGTCCGGCTGTAATCAGGATTCTTTTACCTGATAAGCGTACGGAGTTATTTTGCTTGTCTGCCAACTTCTGCAGTTTCAAAATAGGTTTTAATAAACGCTATAATCGCCTCGGGTTCTTCCATTCTGCCTTTCCCATAAAGACCGCTGGCCAGCTCACCGGTAGCAGGTTCAATGATGGTATTCCCGTAGGATTTAAGGATATCCACATTCCGTTTGGTGGATGGATGGAGGTACATATCAAGGTCCATTGCCGGAGCCAACATTACGGGGCACTTACAGGACAGATATGTGGTGATCAGGAGATTGTCTGCTATCCCATTGGCCAGTTTCCCCATTGAACTTGCAGTGACCGGAGCAATCAGGAACAAGTCCGCCCAGAGTCCCATGTCAACATGAGAATTCCATTCGCCTCCCGATGCTGAGAAAAAATCTGAAAAAACGGGTTTCCCTGAAAGGGCTGAAAGGGTGACCGGGGTAATAAACTCTTTGGCTACCGGGGTCATAATTACCTGAACCTCTGCTCCCTCCTTTACCAGCAGGCGAACCAGGGTGGCAGTTTTATAGGCTGCAATGCTGGCAGTAACACCCAGCAATATTTTTTTTCCTTCCAGCATTATGCTGTTTGATAAACGGTTTATTGTCCCTCCGTCTCAGCTTCGTTTAAACGATAATATATGCCGTCATCCAGGAATTCCTGGGTGGCAATAAGAGTTGGCTTAGGCAGCCGCTCGTAATACTTGGATATTTCAATTTGCTCCCTGTTCTCAAAAACTTCCTCGAGGTTATCTGTATAATAAGCAAACTCCTCCAGTTTACGATTCAGTTCCTGTTTCAGTTCCACACTAATCTGATTGGCCCTCCTGGAAATAATCATAACAGTTTGATAGATATTTTCAGTCTCACTGTCAAGTTGATTCAGATCCCTTGTAATGGTTGTTACAGACGCTTTTGATTTTTTGTAATCCATATTCAAATTATATAATTAACTATTTTTGTTCGCTTAACATATCAACAATGCCCGTCATACCAAGGGCTTCGTCATAAATCTTGTCCGCCTCCCTGCGGTACCTGCTCTCAGGAAATTCACCTACGAAAGAGTAATACTCGTCCACGGTGGACTGATATCTTTCTTTCTGTCTCTGAACTATG
>JAUUZM010000140.1 GCA_030589965.1 Bacteroides sp. | reverse complement strand
TGCAGGTAGGTTCCTGAATTATATTGGTAATTCGTATCTAATAAGTCTGATGGGACAATAGTCAGGCAATATTCCCCTGATAGATCCAGTCCCGATCCGGAAGGAAGGATCTCCAGTAATATTTCTTCCTCCGCAGAGTAGATTTCCTTGTTAGACTGACACTTCAAAACAGGAGTTCCAAGCACAGACAATTCAGGATAGGCTGTATGATTCCCATTGGATTCCGTAAGAACTTCTTCCCTGAAGGGATTAATGATTTTCAGAGGACGGTATGCAAATGAAAAGGGTCCCATATTGCGCATCCAGCGTGTGTAAGTCCTCAGATAATAATTACCCGTCAGAACTGTCCCTGGAATGCTCAGATAACCTGAACTACCAGTCTCATCAAGGTGATACTTACCTTGAGCAACAGAATTTCCTTGGGGAGTTACAAGTTCCAGGTAGAGGACCTTACTCGAGGTTTGTCCCCCTACTGGCCAGTTATTGCTGTAAAGTGCAGTAAAAAGGATCTTTTCATTCACCGCATACATATCACGGTCTGTAAATAGGGTAAGCTCCTCTTCGATATTTATTGCTTCGCTTTTAAAGGAAGAATCGTATGGTACCTGTGTGCATAGGTTTTGCATTCCGGTAAAAGTCAATACCAGAAGGAAAATCAGACCATAAGCGGATCCGGCTGAATATTTTATCTTACCAATCATTTTCATTCCAGTATTCAGGTGGTTCAAGAACTCCTCCCCAATCCCTGCAGTCTAAACATTTCCATCCGGTTATAAGAGGCGGCAATATTACCTCATCCAGGGAATCGATGCTAAACAGGTAGTTCGGGGGAAGAGGTTCGCGTAAATCCTCCGGCCAGGTTGCTATGGTGTCACAGTTGTATATAAAGGGCTGGACAGAAAAATCATTTCTGTTTTTAAATATTACCCAATTTTCCTGAACCTGGGAACTGTAGAAATACCCAAGCACCTGTTCCTCTGCATCATTTACATTATATATATTCCCTTCTGAACCTGAAGGTTGTTTATCGTACAGACCACCTGCTTCAGATAACTGATTCCTCATTTTGTCCCAGTAGAGAAAAGCTTCATCCGACAGGGAGTACTGGCTGATGAATAAGCCGTAAGCTATACCCAGTCTGGGTGATTGGTTAGACACATAATTCAACGGAAATCCATGTAACTCGTTTGATGTGAGGTCCCTGGAAGATGCTGTATGAAGTTCTGGAATATGCCTGCTTCGGTAACAAATCAGCAGGGAATCACTTGGCGGATCATAAGCAGTCAGGTCAAACATGTCCCAGTAGAAATCAAATTTTTCAAGTGAATGATACTCATATGTTTCTTTCATTTTCCAGAGGAAATTCCTCGAATCCTCAGCCTCACCTATTACATCCACAAAAAATCGGAGTCCGTAATAGCTTACATTCGAATTCTCGGTTTCCTGGGTCTCTTTAACGTAATATACTGCATCTAAAGGGGGACATTGGAGCAATGGATCAAAATCAGATTGATACTCGTTACCATCCGGGGTAAAAACAAATAATTTGTAGGCCTGGTTTACATGCAGAAATGATTCTTCCAGATCAGCTCCGTAAATGCCAGGTTGACTCTCGGCATAGGTAACACCTTGTCCATTATCATTCTCCACACGAACAACACATCCGCTTACAGGAATAAAATGTGGTTCATTCAGTGGTGCTGAAAGGCTAACCTCAACGGTATGCCATCCGGGCCGGTCGGTAATATTTCCATTTATAACCAATAGCTCCACCGTATCATGGATCTCCGGATGAAAGGGCTCAACGCATGAATACATGCATAGCAGCAAAACTCCCATGGCCGAAATCTTATTCACTTGCATAGTTCCCAAATTTAAAATTCCATGAAAGTGTAACTATCGGACGGCCGAATATGGAAAGTTTGTAACCATTCATTACCCCATCCTCATTCTTAAAATAGACCGAATAAGCGTTCTTTCTTCCTGTCAGATTATATACATTCAGCATCCAGAAGCTATGAGCCAATTTTTTCCTTCTTAAATTTCCTTCCAGGTTAATCGATAGATCAATTCTGAAATAATCGGGTATACGATACGCATTTCTGTCAGAATAATGGACATTTTGAATATTATCCAGATAATACACTGATATGGGATAGGTTACCGGGCGGCCGGTGATGTACACCAGATTTGCCGAAAGACTTAAGCGTCTGTCTACCTTATAATTTGAAACAATACTCAGGTTATGTGGCCTGTCATAATTAGATGGATATACATCTCCATCATTAATGCTTTCCCCAGGATAATCCCCTTTGAAATACATTAATGATCTTGAATAACTATAGGAAATCCAACCACTGAATTTTCCAGCATTCTTCTTTACCATAGCCTCTACGCCATATGCCCTCTGATCGCCCTGCAGCGTCACTAATTCTGTATTTGGACTGCTGATAAAGTCAGCTCCTTCCCTGTATTCAATTACATCAGAAACCCATTTATGGTAGATCTCAAAGGAAGTACTGATTCCTTTTTTCCGGAAGTCGTGATAATATCCTGCAGAAACCTGGTCAACATAAGGAGGAACAATGTTATAATCAACTAATTTCCATTGATCCACGGGTGATATGGCAATAGTATTACTAAGCATAAACAGGAATTGCCTGATCCTGTTGTATGAAAATTTTACAGAATTATCCGCACCCAGAAGATAGTTTACGGCTATCCTTGGCTCCAATCCTGAATATCGTTTTACCACCTGGCCCTTCCCAAACATAAGGGTATCAACAATATTGCTTTCCCTCTTTGGTAATCCCTCGCCATATTGAAGTATTTCAGCAGGACCGAGTGCCATAAAGAAGTTATACCTTAGTCCCCCGTAAAAAGTAAGTCTGGGTGTCATGACAAACTCATCCGCAAAATAAATGGCTGATTCCAAACCATTTTCCCTTCCAAGGTTAACCGGGACTTTTAATGATTCATCCCCATAGGGTAATATATTTCCCCTGTGCAGGTCATAGAAAATTGAATTGCCTCCGAAGCTTAGTTTATGTCTGCCTAGTGATAACCAGGTAAGGTCAGCCTTCAACTCAAAATGATCAATTCGGTAGTCCTGACTGAAAGCATAAACGTCAATTGTTTTATCCACGGTCTGGAAGGCATACTCTCCAAAAACGGCAGCCAGATCTCCCGATATACGGGAATTGAATCTATGGCTGAGATCAATCGATGCGCCTGCATTGGAGTATTCATAATCATTGTCGTAGCCCAGGTTGAATTTATCCTTACTGTAATATCCAAAAGTTTTAATCAGGTTTTTATCATTGGGTTCAAAGGTCAGTGTCCCGGCAAGGTCATAAAATGAAGCATTGCTGTTCCTCAGTACCGGGTCCTCCATTTGTTTCAATATCCAGTCCGAATATGTAGATCGCGCTGATAATACAAAGGCAGCTTTATTCTTAATAATCGGTCCCTCCACGGCAACATGTCCGGTAATTGGACTAATCCCTCCCCTTGCAGTATATTCATTCATATTTCCCTGCCTGGTTGAGATATCAAAGAAAGATGCCAACCTTCCACCATATCCTGCAGGAACATTACTTTTATACAAAGAGAAATCTTTAACAATATCAGGATTGATTGAGGAAAAGAATCCAAACATATGGGAACTGTTATAGATCGGAACCTTCTTCACATAGATCATATTCTGATCTGCAGCAGATCCCCTGACATTGAATCCGGTTGCACCTTCACCAACACTCTGTACTCCGGGTAACATTTGTGCCACCTTTAGCAGATCCTTCTCTCCCAGTACAATGGGTACCTCTTTTATGGTCTTAACATTCAAACGCTCAAATCCCATCTGCGTACCCCTGACATTATGAAAGCGATTTGCCTCAATGACTACTTCATTGAGAGGAATCATAGATCTATTCATGGATATATCCAGATTTCCACCAGATTTTACATCCAGGTAATAATTCTCCGCTGCCATTCCCATACAGTTAAAATCAACCGTATACTTGCCCGGTGGAACTACAATATTGAATCGGCCATCCACATCAGAAACTGCACCTTTCTTTAATTCCTGCACATAGATGGTAGCGCCAATCAGGGGTTCTCCTGATTCAACATCCATCATTTTTCCATAGATCACTGCACCGGACTCATCTCCATTTCCAGTTCCGGAGCCAACTATCAGGGTCTCTCTTATTCCGGCTTTTCTGCCCTCAATATACTGTAGTTCGGTTTTTGAAAAATCATCTTCCTTCTCAATACCGGAAGAAAAATCTGAAGTGCTGCTCTTCAATGAATATTCAGGCAATGTGGTTACAATGGCCTGTTCGCGGGTAACAAATACATTCAGGTTTTCATCAATATAATAGTTCAGTCCAGCTGCCAGAAAGGCATCGGATAAGGTTTTCTGAAGTGATAGCCCTTCTCCGGAAGTGGTAATTTCAATTCCTTCTACCCAATGATCAAGGAAAAAGAACTGCACTTCAGTTTCTCGCTCAAGGATCCTGACAAATTCAGGAAAAGGGATTTCCCGGAAATTACCCTGAAAGTACACATCAGAGTTTTGAGCTCCGGTCTTTAATCCGATCAATATCAATATCAGGGATAATATGATTCTGTTTTTATTCAATTCCCTGATGTTGATTGGATTCTATCCGATACAAATTTCAATAAGCTTTCTAATTGCTCCGGTGATGCATCGCGGAAAGAAATGCTATGGGACCGCATATACTTACTAATCTCTCTTTTGGTGATTCCACTGAGTGGTGAAGCAAAAGTTTTTCTGTTTCTAAATGGATATACTTCCTCATTATATTCCGCAAAATAGATTCGTTTGGGATCGGAAAAAAATTCAGCATACTTGGTATTATTATTGGAAACCAGAATCTCCTTTCTCCAGTGAATGAAACATCTTACACTGTTTGATCCAATAACCTGGTAGAATACCGCATCCCTTTCGTCCAGAACTAATTTTTCGAAATAATATTCTCCCAATTCGAATGCATCGGTCTGATCCGGACTCAGAAAGATTTTGTTCCTGCTCTCATTTGTCCCCAGGTATTCAAGGATCAGGCATTGTTTGTAGATATCATATTTGAGCATGACATCTGGAAATCTTTTACCTGATAGAGTTGCACTTCCATTATGAGTATATTCCTCATTATAAAAGGGATGGTTCAGAATACGGTAATACTTATTATAATATAGTCTGCCATTAATGATTTCCTGATCAGGTCCGTGCTTTTCCTGGATATAGCTTGACAGATTAACCTGGTTGACGGTTTCCTCTTTGATCATTTGACCATTGACAGATGGTAGAACAGAGGTCAAAAAGAAAAGAAATACGATAAAAGATTTGGGGATGGAAAACATTATCTATTTAAAATCCGGGCAGAATACAAAATCCATAAACTGGCCAGCATTTCTTTTAATTATAAATCAATAATGTAATATTAACGATAACTATCCTTTTATTAAGTATGCTTTTAATATACTATCGTACAATTCTAGGTACACAATAGTCCCATTGACTTTATAAATCAATAATCAAACTCCCATTCTTTAGGATACACCCATATTTCGAAAGGTTTTTCGGTCGAATTAAGTATGTGATTATCCTCATTTATGGTTTCAAGATAAACCTTATATAATCCGATATTCTCAGATGTAATTTGATACATTAAAGATTGGTTATTCAGTACTCTTTTCGATTCGGAGCTCAGCATATTTCCATTCGGTTTGATTTTACCATTCTCGTATATGTAAGGCCAAAAATCATATTTCATATTTATATAATTGCCTTCCCCAAATAAATTATCCCTTATCAAATAATTCAACTGCTGCTGCTCAAAATGCTGATTCTTAACATGGATCATTTCATATCCTGTACTCGATTCAGAAACTGAGTACTTATATATCTTTACACCTGAAACTTCACCGTTAAAATCATGTAAACCCTTTTCAAAACCAACAAATCCTTTCCCAATCATCAGAATTGTTTCAAGTGAGTCACCCATGTTATTATCAATTTGCTGAGTCACATCTTTAAAAAACAATTGCGAGGAATCGGGGAAAAATGCACTTGAGAGTGAATTGACAATTTCCTCTCCTTTTTTAAGTTGAAGTATAATCCCTTCAGGCCTTTTATCGAGAATAAAAGTATAGCTTTCGCCGGAAATGACAGGTATATATGTATCTCTGCAATATAAAGGATAACGATGCTTACAAATGGTATAAAATAAATTTTCGACAGGATACGGTATTACATTGTAATGTCCTATCTCCACAACCAAATGAAACTGTGTTTCTTCAAGCCCATTGTCATTGGCGTTTTTATTGATTGAACCAAAGTATAATAATGGCATGAAAGATCGTAAAGCACCGCCATTGTATTTAAAATCGATTTCTATTCTCCCGAAAGCTAATTGTTTCAGGTCAACAGGAATGTCTTCCTCCCTATAAATCCCCGGAGAAAATTTTTGAATCAATGTTTCACTGTATTCGACATTTTTATATGATCCTGAATAATTACTGATTATCCAGTTTTCATCATCCAATTCTTTTTCACATCCAAAGAATACAATGAATATTAAGAAATGAAAAAAAAGAAAATATTTTTTTCTGATCATACTTTTCATCCTTCTTCGCCATAAATATATTCCAGGTGATTTTTCTTTACCGGATAGCCCAAATCATTATATTCATATACATTTTCAATCGTATAAGATTGCTCTTCTTCACCATAATAATTTATTGATGTCTGTCTGGTAATATTATTTGTATTGGTATTAATGCCAGGGGTCCCTTCATGCTCGAAAACTTTATGTGGATTACTCTTATCATCATACTCGTATAATATCCGTGTTTGAAGTTTAGCTACATCACCATTCTGCATATAATAATGCTCTTCTTCCAAAACGTTACCTATCTGGTCATATAAATACGTGTAATAATGTGTTAACTGATCACGTGGATTAAGTACATTAATTTTAACTACTTCATTTTGGCTGTATTCGAATTCTTCATATTGCATTAGTTGCGGAGTATCATCATTCATAAAATATGAATTTTTGCTTTTTAATATTCCTTCATTTGAATATTCAAACTCTATATATTGTCCAATTTTAGCCTTCCTGGGATCATCGCCATCTTCAAAAGCTGTCCCAGGTATAATAGCGCAGCTTAGAGCATTAAGGGTCATGGCAATTTCGATTTTCATCAATTCGTTTTGTCCATTATATAAGAATTTACGATATGAGAAACGTTGGAGATGCTCAAAAACAGAGCTGGTATTGTAGTAGGTTATAATCTGCATATCATCTTCGCTGGCTTTGATTTGCCTGATCAGAATACTGCTCTGATAATCTTCATATATCAAGTTATTATCTTTTTCACATGAATTAAAGAGCAGCAAAAATGCTAATGCAAATAAGAAGAATCTTTTCATTTTAGTATAGTTTAGGTATATGTATGAGGATGATTGAAATGGAATAAAGGTTGCGTTAACTCTTCATCATCCAGTTGGTAATAAAGTAAGTATCAGTTTTCATTGTCAGCAATTTATTAATAATTGTATTGCCCTTAAGCCACTATATTATTAAGTATATTCTTCAAATTATGGTTATGGATAAGTCTATGGGTTGTTGGGTATATCTAACCATATCAACTCCCTGTGTATATAATTTTCCAATGCAGTGTATATTAATTTATACAAAATGTCTACTTTTTTTGTCTTTTTGTATACTTTGATTATCTTTGTGTATGTTTCTATTTACTATTAGTAAAATAAACCATACTTAGAATATGTAATTAT
>JAUUZM010000288.1 GCA_030589965.1 Bacteroides sp. | reverse complement strand
ACCATATCAACATTTTTCAATTTTCCCGGAGAATTTTTTCATATCATCGATTAATTCGGATAATATATTTCCCCGGTAATGGTAGTGGTTATAATTGATAAATACCTTTACAGGTTTTTCCTTATTTGATACCGGATACTTCCATGAAAATGGTCTGAAAGATTTTACCAGTTTCTGACCCGACTTAAAAGAGAGATCGATATTTGACATCATTTCCCTTGTCTGTTCCTTAATATTCTTGTACCTGAAATCCTCTTCCTGCATTGCTGTTGCTATAGCTGAAATTACTTCGCCCGATGTTTTTGAACTCCCCGGTGCCCGTGTTACAGGTCTTGTTTTTTTTACATTTCTGTCTATGTCAAGAAAAGTCGCTTCAGCTTCCATAAAACTTTTGGCAGGGAAAAATACATGAGCATATTTTGATGTTTCTGTTAAGAACATGTTATGCTGAACCAGGAATTTCAGGTTCAGATATTTTGGATCGGCTGGGACATCTCCTGAGATGAATAATGAAGAGATGCTATTGCTATTAATCTTATCCAGCATTTCTGCAGAAGAAATCCCCTTGTCATTTCTTATGAAAACAAATCCCGGAAGATAATTGGGATGCAGACCTGCCAGTGTTCCTCCATAAAGATTGCCTTCACTCAATAAAAAAATGATGCCCTTGCATCTGGAGGGTCCAAGCAGCAATTGAATATTAACAAGGGCATTAAAGCTTTCCATAGCTCCGGCATTTCTTAAAAGACTGTCACCCACAATAAAAATAGCCTGCTTCGATTTTAATAACAGTTTCAGAATTTTAGAGATCTGATCAGTATAGAGACCCATTGATCTTACGGCTTTATTGGTGTCAAATCCATTCAGTCCTTCTTTAAGAGTTCTGTACTTTTCCCCGTTTTTTTGATCCAGCAAACCGGCTACCAAGGTGGTAAGCAGCAGTTGTTCTGTACCGGCAGAATAACATAGAGTCGTATTCGAAAATTCAGTAGTCCGGCTTTTCATAGGGTTTGCATAAACAACAGTTGCATTTTGCCTGTAGGCCTTTCTGATCTTATTCTCAATAATGGGATGAGAAACCGACCCATCGGCTCCAACAATTACCAGAGTATCTGCTTCCAGGATATTTTCAATCTCACAAACACCAAAGCTGTTCTGGTATCTATGGATTGCTTCTAAAAGTTCTCCGGAAGGGTAGGATGAGTAGAGATCAGTATTATTGGTTAACATGATTCTTCTGGCAAATTTCTGCAGAAGATATTGGTCTTCCATAGAGTCATGAGCAGTTCCAATTATTCCGAATGATTTTTCTTTATAAAGTTTGAACTGGCTTGCCGTATATGATAATGCTTCATTCATGTCTACTTCAACCCATTTGTCTCCTTTTCTGATCATGGGTGTTTGAATCCTGTCAGGATGGTGTACCAGGTCTTCAGGAACAAATTTACCCCTTACACATATTTGAGGTGGATGTATCCGCTCTCCGGGTTTCGGTCCCACATTTACAATGCGGTTTTTCCTGGTATTTACATTCATGTCACAGCCCACAGAGCAAAATATACAGCTTGTTTGAATGGATTTATCAGGCAGACCTGCCCATTTTCCAAGTTTTTCAGAAATAGAACCAGTTGGACAAACATCCACACAAGCGCCGCAGTATTCGCATCCCGCATCTTGCTGCGATTCATTAAACGCTGTTCCAACAATTGTATCATTCCCCCTTTGAACAAAAGCAAGAACATTACTAAGCCGTTCCTCATTACAGATTCTTACACAACGTCCACATAAAATACACAAATTATAATCAAGGTCGTAAAATGGATTGTTTCTTTCAGGTTCAAGCCCCCTGTAGTACATTGGAAACTTTAATTCTCCCATCTTCAGATATTCAAAGAGGTCCTGTAGTTCACAATCCCCATTTGAAGTACAGAAGTTACATCCTGTAATGGTACTCACTTTTCTGGTGGAATGCATGAATTCTGAACAGTCATTTTTGTCCTTGCAGGTAAGACAGGTAAATGGATGTTCAGATAGGATGAGCTCCAGAATTTCACGACGTATTTTGTTGAGTTTTTTCGATTTGGTTTTTATCTGCATCCCTTTAGCCACTGGAGTGGTACAAGAGGTTTGGAAACCGTGCATATCACTAACTTCCACCACACATAACCGGCAGCCTCCATAAGGTGTAAGATTCTCGAGATAACATAAGGTTGGGATATAAATATTTTTTTTTCTTGCAGCCTCAAGAATAGTCATGCTACCCGGTACCCGGTAGGTAGCGCCATCAATTTGGATACTAATATATTTACTATTTATACTCAAGCTAATCCTTTTTGTTTATGTTACACAATTTCAATGGCATCACCTGCAATGGCGTCAAACCTGCAAATTTCATAGCATGCTCTGCATTTGATACATTTTTCCAGGTCTAAATAATGAGGTTCACTTCTTGGTCCGGTAATGGCCCCTGTTGGACAAACCGCTACACATCTCTGACACCCTGTACATTTATCCTTGATTACCCGATATTCAACCAGGTCCCTGCAAACAGCAGCAGGACAGTGGTTATTATTCACGTGTTCCAGATACTCGTCTTTAAAATATTTCAAAGTTGTCAACACCGGATTCGGAGCTGTTTGTCCCAACCCACATAAGGATCCGTCTTTTACGGTTGATGACAGATCTTCCAGCAGGTTTAAATCTGCTTCGATGGCTTTACCTTCAGTAATTTTTTCAAGAATTTCAAGAATGCGGCTGGTTCCAATGCGGCATGGTACACATTTGCCACAACTTTCCATACTGGTGAATTTCAGGAAATATTTTGCCACATCCACCATGCAGGTATCCTCATCCATGACAATAAGACCTCCTGATCCCATAATAGAACCTGCCTTATTCAAGGATTCATAATCGATAGGCAGATCCAGGAATTCCTCTGACAAACATCCACCTGAAGGACCACCGGTTTGAACGGCTTTAAATTTTTTCATGGTGCCACCGCCAATATCAAATATGATCTCTCTCAGGGTAGTTCCCATGGGTACTTCAATCAGACCAGTACGTCTGATTTTACCGACCAGAGCAAAGGTTTTTGTCCCTTTGCTGGTTTTTGTCCCAATAGATGCATACCAATCGCTCCCCTTGTTCAGGATCTTTGGAACTGTAGCGAGAGTCTCGACATTGTTGATGTTTGTTGGTTGTCCATTAAGGCCTGATTTAGCAGGAAATGGTGGTCTGCTCCTGGGCATTCCCCGGTGTCCCTCAATGGATCTGATCAGGGCGGTTTCCTCGCCGCAAACAAATGCTCCGGCCCCTTCCTTTAGAATGATTTCAAAATCAAAACCACTTCCGAGAATATTTCCCCCCAGGAGGCCCATCTTTTCCATCCTGGATATTGCCAGTTTAAGACGGTGAATGGCAAGGGGGTATTCAGCCCGTATGTAAATATAACCGTTTTGTGCTCCAATTGCATATGCGGCAATGATCATGCCTTCAAGCAGCGCATATGGATCTCCTTCCATAAGGGAACGGATCATAAAAGCTCCCGGATCGCCTTCATCAGCATTGCAGATTAAATATTTTTCGGATCCTTTGCCTTCAGGCGAGCAAGGCTTTGATTCCCTGCAGAACTGCCATTTTAATCCGGTAGGAAAACCAGCACCCCCACGACCCCGTAGGCCAGATTTTTTTACTTCATCAATAACCTTTTCCGGTCCCATGGTAAAGGCGTTTATTAGTCCCTGGAAACCATCCCTGGAAATGTAGTGGTTAATGTTTTCGGGATCAATGATTCCACAGTTTCGAAGAACAATCCTTTCCTGGTTAGCAAGCATTGACAGATCCCAGATTGATTTGATTCCTTCAATCTTTTCACCAGGAATACCAAAATGTCCGATTGGCTTGAGCTGGGTTTCATTACCATTGAGGAATTCCGATAATATCCTGGTGGTTTTCTGGCCATCAACGTTGTTAAAGCTCATTCTAGGCAAACCGGGTTTTTGGATATCAAGTAGTGGTTCCAGATAGCACGGGCCGATGCATCCAACTTTTATTAGTTTGGCATTAATGCCCTCTTCCTTGATGAATTTGTTGGCCTGTTCCCACACCTGGCTTGCTCCGGAAGCTATACCACAGCTGCCCATACCTACATAGATAACCGGGAAAGCATCTTGCTGAAGGGAGCTCCATTCATGCTGTGCCCTCTTTTGTATTTGAGCAAAACTATTCATAGGAATCAAGCGTTTCTTTCAGTTTTATTACAGTAATCCTGCTGTGGATTGTCTCATCAATCATGACTACCGGAGCAAGTGCACAACAACCCAGACAGGCAACTCGCTCAAGGTCAAACCGGCCATCTTCTGTTGTTTCTCCGGGACCAATTCCAATTACTGATTTGAGAGCGTTTAAAAGAAAATCACCTCCCTGGACATGGCAAGCAGTT
>JAUUZM010000009.1 GCA_030589965.1 Bacteroides sp. | reverse complement strand
GTAAGTCTCTTCACGTGTCTGGTTGAGAATCAATTTATCTACTAAGATAGCCAAAATCAATAAGTTTGAAAATATCCTTTTTTGGACCCAAGCCCTAAAAAAGATATTAACAACTTCTTTTCCGAAAGAGCTTCTGTAGCACTTGATTAAACGAAAGAGACGAGTATTAGTTTCAATTTGAGGGGAATTCCATCATTATTGATTTCGGGAAGAGAAAATGATCCTGAATCCGGGGGAAGCCAGGAAATCCTTCCGGTCTATGGCTTACCGGGCTATCGTTGTTTTACAAGAGTGAGGTCCCCACTCTTTACAAAGGTCTTCCCGTTGCTGAATTTGCCCCTTGCCTTCCAGATATAAACATCCTGTGCAGCAAGTTTTTCCTGGAAATATCCATCCCAGCCAGTAGAAACATCATTGCTTTCAAATATTTGCAATCCCTGCCGGTTAAAGATTTTTAACTGGTATTCAATAAGTTCACCCCTAACATGCGGATGGAAAATTGTATTGCTTATATCATTAATTTCATAGTATCCTCCGCTGGGACCAGACATATTCGGAGTGAAGGCGTTGGGAAACTTAATTTCACCCTCCACTGCAGTAAATGCATTATGTATCACCAGGGAGTCATAGCATTGGTTTTGCGTCCAGACTTTAAGTTTGACATTATAACTTTCAGGCTGATTATAATAGTGAATGGGTTCAACCATGTTTGACTGCTCCCCATCTCCAAAGTCCCATTCATAATATTCAGCCCCTCGGGAATAATTGTAAAAGTAAACAGGTTGCATGAGGGACAGATCCACATTTTCATTCATTTCGAAGAGTGCTTTTGGACTTTCAAAAACTGTTATGACCTGATAGGCAATATAGACCTGCTCTTCCACACCAATTACTTTTAAAGAAACCGAATATTCACCAGGCTCGTCAAAGACATAAGAAGGATCCTTTTCTATGCTGCTTCCTCCGTCTCCAAAAATCCAGGTAGATTGAATTGCATTTTCAGATCTGTTTATAAAATTTACTGCCAGGGGAGAACATCCTTCAATCTGGCTGGAAGTAAAATCTGCCTTAACTGGTATGGGTTCTGATTTTAAATTCGATGCGCTTATATCTGAATTTTCTATTGCGTTTACCACATTCTGATCCCTGGTATTTGTATTGCTGGGTTCAGGAGATTTTGTCTCTTCCACTAAATTCTCACTGGAGTATCCATTTTCAGAAACTGCAGTACGAGTATCGCTGGTTGGATTATTGCGGTCTTCTGAGAGTATTTGTGATTCGGATTTATCAGTTTGCTGGGCGGGTGTATATTTAGAACTGGCCACCGGACTGAGTGGGGCATTTTCCGCAGGGACCTGGACTACTACTTCATCAGGATTGTTTTCTGAATTAGAAAGCAGAGCAATGCTGCCAAGGCCAGCGATGGACAACGCCAGGGTTAAGTAGTACACATTGAATGTCTGGAAACTGAAACCCAGGAATTGCTTCCACAGGATCTTCGAATGAACCTTCTGCCATAATCCCGGCGATGGATCCACCTGGTAGGTTTCCATTTGTGTACGGAAAAGATCTTCTATATTTAGATCATTCCTGCTCATTCTCCTTTATTGCTATTTTTTCCAGTGAGCCCAGCTTTTTACGGATTAATCCCTTGGCTCTCGAATATTGAGATTTTGATGTATTCACATCAATTTCAAGCATTTCTGCAATTTCCTTATGTTTAAAACCTTCCACTGCGTAGAGGTTAAATACAAGTCTGTAACCACCTGGCAGTTCCTTGATAACATTTGCCAGTTCCTCCCGGGTAAATTCAGCCGACTCCAGTGAGGTACCCTTAATATCAGTCTCATGAATATCTTCAATATCCTGGTGATACTGATGCTTCAGGTTCCTGTGGTAATGAGTTATAGCTGTGTTAACCATGATCTTTTTCATCCAATTGATAAATGATCCCTTTCCTGCAAAATGTTTTATATTAAAATAAACTTTTATCAATCCATCCTGCAGGATATCCTCTGCTTCATCCCTTCTTCCGGAATACCGGATACAGACTCCAAGTAAAACAGAAGCATACCTTTCATACAGGGCCTTCTGAGCTTTCCTGTCTTTCCGGCAACATCCATCAATTATTTGCTTCTCATCCTGCATTTACTTTAACTATCGATAAGACCCGGGCTGCTTTTAAATGGTTGCATAAATAATACCCGAATTATGTTAAATATTTGATAAAAAAAATCTGTCTGAAACCATTCTGTAAACTAACTCTCAATAGCCCTGTATACGCCAGTTACAGGCTTTAGGTTATCAGTCTCCACAATATTACTTAATAATATGTTAAAAGAAACTGCTGTCACCAAGTCTATTTAAATTCAGTTTAAATAAGCTCTCATTATTATTTATATTTGTATTGGAATTGGAACAAACAAAACACAAATGGACAAGCGTACATTTCTCAAAAATAGTGCATTATTAACAATTGGCGGCGTCCTGGCCTCAAGTTTGCCAGGTACTTCACAAGCTGCTGGGATGATGCTGAAAGGAAATTCAGGTAAGGATGGTTTTACTTTACCCGATCTGGGATATGGATTTGATGCATTGGAACCCCATATCGATGCCATGACCATGGAAGTTCATTACAGTAAGCATCATGCTGGATATACCCGTAAGTTTAATGCAGCAGTAATGGATGCAGGGTTGACGGACAGCAAAATAAAGGATCTCTTTTCAAAGGTAAGTCAGCATCCTTCAGGCATAAGGAATAACGGAGGTGGTTATTTCAATCATAAACTCTTCTGGAAAAGTATGTCACCAAAAGGAGGCGGTGAACCTAAAGCTGAGCTGCTGAAAGCCATTGAAAAAAGCTTTGGGAGTTTTGAAAAATTCCGTGAAACTTTCTCAAAAGCAGCTGCAACCCGTTTTGGATCAGGATGGGCATGGCTGGTTAAAACTCGTGATGGTGGACTGAAAGTGTCATCTACCGCAAACCAGGATAATCCTCTGATGGATATTACTGAAATTCAAGGTAAACCCCTTCTGGCAATTGATGTTTGGGAACATGCTTACTACCTGAAGTATCAGAATCGCAGAACAGATTATATCTCTGCTTTCTGGAATGTAGTGGACTGGGATGCAGTAGCTTCAAGGTACAACAAGGCCTAAAAATATTATTTCCTGCCAGGTGTCAACTGTGGAAACCACCACCAGAGGGCATCTGGCTTTTTTATTCCCCCTCTTACCGTTTTTCATTCCTTATTCTGTTTGATTTTTCGTTAAAAATTGGATATAATATCCTTTTTGTTATACATTTGTTTAATAAATGACTAAGAGTCATAAAAACAAGTAGGAATTAATAAATAACGCTAGGTCATAATTATGGGAATAGCTGAGAGAAAAGAAAGGGAAAAACTTCAGAGAAGGGCCGATATTGTAGATGCAGCCGAAAGGATATTTTTCTCGAGAGGTTTCGAGAGTTCTACCATGGATGAGGTTGCTGCGGAAGCGGAGCTTAGCAAGGGGACATTGTATCTCTATTTTAAAAGCAGGGCTGATCTTCAGTTTGCAATATTTATGAGGGGTTCCGATATTCTGATGAAAATGATGGGAGAGGAGATCTCATCAGAAAATGATGGGTATACTAATCTTATCACCCTTGCCGGAGCCTTTATTAAGTTTTCAAGAAATTATCCTGACTATTTCAATCTCTTCATGCAATTTGAAGGTATGCGGATGGGCGAATTAAATATTGACCAGAAGCAGATACAGGTGTATTTGAAAGAGCAGTCACCCCTGGCCCTGGTCAGTGAGCAGGTGAATCAGGGGATGAGGGACGGATCCCTGCGTGGTGATCTTTCATCCGAGGTTTTTTCAGCAACTCTCTGGTCACAAATGCTGGGTGTTCTGATGATTCTCAATAACAAGGCTGACCTGTATGAAATTTTCGACCTCAAGGCAGACGAGATTCTTCAGACTCACCTGGAATTGGTTTCCCGTGGGGGATTGGGTGCTAATTATAAAACATAATCCAATATCATGAGGGTAATAAATAGAATTCTGATACTGGTGTTTTGTGGAATATCCAGTGTAGTGGCCGGACAGGAAGGGACTCTTGAAGGGTATGTTTTAGATGGACTGAAAAATAATCTTACACTAAAACAGAAGGAGGTAAATTATCAGAAGAGCCTGATGGTCTTGAAACAGGCCCGCTCATATTTCTACCCTGATATCAGTATTAATTTTAGATTCTCAGCTGCAGAAGGAGGCCGCCTGATAGAATTTCCGGTCGGTACCATGTTAAACCCGGTTTACCAAACACTGAACACTCTTCTTGGGCAGCAGATGTTCCCGGATATTGAGAATATGAATTTCGCCTTTTACAGACCAACTGAACAGGAGACCAAAGTCAGCCTTGTTCAGCCACTGATTGATCCAAAAATCTATTATAATTCACGAATTAAAAAGGAACTGAGTTATGCAATTAAGGCTGATGCTGAGTCATATCAGAGACAATTGGTTGCCGATATTAAAACGGCCTATTTTAATTACCTGAAAACCTTGCAACTAATCCAGCTGCTGGATGAAACAAGGGATTTATTGGAGGAAAATGTAAGAGTGAGTGAAAAATTGTTTGAGAATTCTAAAGTGACTATCGACAATGTTTACCGCTCACGTGCTGAAATCAGCAAACTTGACCGTGAGTCTGCCATGGCGTGGAAAAACATGCAGGTTGCCAGAGCTTATTTTAACTTTCTTTTGAACCGGACATTTGAAGCGTCTATCAATGCGGATGTATCTTATGATTCAATTCCCGGTGTTCTGACACTTGGGAATCTTACTGTGCAGGCACTTGAGAACAGGGAGGAATTGGACATGTTGAGGTCCTATTCCAGAGCCGCCGAAAGCAATCTGAGCATGAACCAGATGGATAGGATACCCAGTTTATATGCTGCGGTGGACTATGGGTTCCAGGGGAATCAATACAAATTTAATCAACGGCAGGATTATATTTTCGCATCTCTTGTTCTCCACTGGGATATTTTTCACGGTTTTCAGAAAAAAGCTAAGATCGGTGAAGCTCGTGTTGAACATGAAATCCGTACGGCCCAGCTTAAGGAAACAGAGCAGCAAATAAAGCTGCAGGCGATTGCTGCCTATTACGATCTGCTTGCTTCTGTTGAATCAATCAGGGCTACCGAAGAAGAATTATTCAGCACAAAAAATGCATTTCGGGTGGTGGACAGGAAGTTCAAAGAGGGACAGTCCTCTCTGGTTGAATATATGGATTCCAGAACAAGCATGACCCGGGCTGAAGAGAATCTCATTATCAGCAAGTTTGATTATCAGATAAAATATGCTGAATTAGAAAGAACAGCCTGCCTTTATGCTTTTGAAAATGATTAGTAATAAACCATATATCATGCATATTAGAATTTATCTGCCACTTATTCTACTTGGACTGATCCTGATATCCGGATGCAGAATCGAACAGAAAGAAGAATCGGAATCACCGAGGGTCGGGGTGAAAACGGCTATGGTGAAATATACTGACCTGGTGATACCAGTAAGAGCAAGTGGGAAACTGGCTACAAAAACTGAGTCCAGACTCAGCTTTAAAACCGGCGGGATCATTTACCGGATCCATGCTGATGAGGGTGAATCGGTGAAAAGCGGCCAGTTGCTTGCTGAATTGAATCCTGCTGAGATCCGTTCGAAAGCAAACCAGGCTAACCTGGTCCTGAAAAAGGCTGAACGGGATTATTCCAGGGCTGAAAACCTGTACCGTGACAGCGTGGCCACACTGGAACAATTTGAAAATACCAGAACAGCTATGGAGGTGGCCAGATCAAATGTGCTGATTGCCAGGTTTAACCTTAAGTATTCTTCGATTCATGCTCCTGCGGATGGAAAAATCCTGAAAAGATTAGCTGAGAGCAATGAGATCATTGCGCCCGGACACCCGGTATTCTTTTTTGCATCCACGCAGAATGACTGGGTGGTTCGTGCCAACCTAACGGATAGGGATGTGATCCGTATACAGATGCTTGATTCTGCCAAAATATATTTTGATGCTTATCCCGATCAGGTTTTTATCGGATTGGTTTCCGAGCTTGGAACATTTGCAGATCCTTATACAGGCACCTACGAGGTGGAGGTTCAATTGCTGAGAAAACCGGCGAAACTTATTTCGGGATTTTTTGCCAGAATCAATATTTATCCGGCTGGGGAGGGAGAGAAAATCATTATTCCATATGAGGCTTTGGTGGATGGTTCCGGACTTACCGGATATGTATATGTAATAAGTAAGGGTAAGCATGAACGTCGAAGAATTGCCATAGAATCATTCTCAGATTATGGCATTAATGTAAAAGATGGACTTTCGGCAGGAGATGAGATAGTTATCGAAGGAGCCCAGTATTTGAGAGCAGATAGTCCAATTGAAATAATTTATCAGGTCCCTCAATAATCATTTTATGAAAATCCCCGGACTTGCCATAAAGAATTACCAGTTTACCCTGACAGCTTTTATACTGCTGCTGATCGTAGGTGTTTCCTCCTTTCTGACCATGCCAAGGTCTGAGGACCCACCTCTCGATATACCTGGTGCAAGTGTCATCATTATCTATCCCGGGAGTATGCCGGTGGACCTGGAACAACTCGTTGCAAGTCCCCTCGAAGAAGCTCTCAATGAACTGGATGATATTAAAAGGATGGAAACCTCCATGCGGGATGGTATCCTGGTTACATCCATAGAATTTACTTTTAATACCGATCCGGGGGATAAGTTTGACGAAGTCAGCCAGCAGGTGAATAGTATTCGCAGCAATTTGCCTGAAGAAATCTATGATGTGGATATTCTCCAATGGAGTAGCTCAGATGTTGTGATGATGCACCTGGCACTCGTTTCTGAAACCGCAGAGTTTGCCTTAATGGAGAAGCAGGCGGACAAACTCAAAAAGCAGATGGAGAAGGTCCCGGGTGTCAAACTGGTTGAGATTCTTGCCCTACCAAAGGAAGAAGTCAGGATCAGTCTGGACATTGAGAAGATGTCTGGAATGAATATCTCCCTGGATCAGGTGGGCAGGGCCATCTTAAGTAATAATGCCAACATTCCCGGTGGAAGTATTGATATTGGCGTACGGGAGTTTGGAATTAAAACAAGCGGTTCATACCAGGAGCTTGAAGAGATCCGGAGAACCGTTGTAAGTTCCTATATGGGCAGGAATATTTACCTGGAAAATATTTCAACTATTGGCTTTGATTATGAAGACCAGAATTATATCGGCAGATATAATGGAGATCGTGCCGTTTTTATGACTGTACGGCAAAAGCCCGGCTATAATATTTTTAGGATTACTGAAGAACTCGATAATATTCTTAGTTATTTTCAAGAGGGACTTGATCCGGAGTTACAGTTGTTCACAGTTTTCAGCCAGGCAGAATCGGTGGATGCCCGGATAAACGGTTTTCTGAGTAATCTTCTGTTTGGGATATTGCTGGTTGGACTGGTAATCTTTCTTTCATTGGGTTTCAGGGCTTCGGTCCTGGTGATAATCGCCATTCCTTTTTCCATACTTATAGGTCTCGGGTTTGTGGATATGTCAGGTTTCGGATTACAGCAGATGTCTATCGCCGGACTAATCATTGCGCTTGGATTACTGGTGGATAATTCCATAGTTGTGGTGGAGAATATTGAACGGTTTGTAGGCATGGGACTTACACGCAAGGAGGCAGCTGAAAAGGGGAGCGTGCAACTGGGTTGGCCCATCATCACGGCAACATTGACAACCATGTTTGCGTTTATTCCAATTATTTCCATGCCGGATAAGGCTGGCAGGTTCATTCAGAGTATGCCACTTACCGTGATATTCACCCTGTTTGCTTCCCTGATCATAGCATTGCTGCTGACACCCTACCTGGCCAGTGTTTTTCTCAAAAAACCTGTAAAGGGAAAGTCCGGGAAACAATATAACCTGAAGCATTTTCTCAAATACCTGATTGAAGGACCATATCGAAAAACCCTTGATTTAGTCCTCCGAAAAAGAGGATGGGTCATCCTCATATCAATCCTGCTATTCGCAGGCTCACTTGGACTTTTCAAACTGGTTGGGGTTAGTTTCTTCCCCAAGGCGGAGAAGCCACAGTTTATGATCCGTATTCAGACCCCTGAAGGAACAAATATTCAGAAGGCGGATGAGGTGGCAGTTATGGTGGAAGGGATTCTTGATACCATTCCCGGTATAAAACAGTATGCCAGTAATGTCGGCCACGGGAATCCTCGAATTTATTACAATATTTTCCCGAAACGGTTTGAAAGTAATTTTGCAGAAATCTATGTAGAACTCGAGGAATATGAAGTTGAGGAATTTGATGGACTTATATCGCGACTCAGGGAAATATTTACAAATTACTCCGGAGCACGTATTTACGTAAAGGAATTTGAACAGGGTTCACCCATAGAAGCTCCCCTGACTATCAAGATTACAGGGGTAAATATGGATCTGCTGAAACAAATTTCGACAGATTTTGAGGAAATGCTGCGTGAGGAAAATGGTCTGGTGAATATTGAGAATTCACTGGACAGGTCCGGCACTGATTTTTATATTCATATTAATCGGGAAAAGGCCAGTATGCTGGGAGTTCCTGTTTATGAAATCGACCGGACAATCAGGACTGCCATTACCGGTATGACAATCTCAGATTTCAGGGATAAAGAAGGAAACGAGTATAATATTGTTCTCAGACTGCCATTTAAGGAGAAGCCCAGATTGGAAGATTTTGACAAAATTTATGTACCCTCTCTCAGTGGGAGACAGGTTCCCCTGAAGCAACTGGCAAGCCTGGAATTGCGTGAAGCTCCGGGTATAATTACCCATTTTGATATGGACAGGAATGGTACTATCACTGCTGATCTCAAAAAAGACTATTCGCTTGATGAGATTGTTGCAAGGTTAAATGCGAAGTTCGGTGATTATGCGTTGCCGGCTGATTACCATTATACCTTTACAGGGGAATTGGAAAACAGGGAGGAAAGCTTCGGTGGAATGATGAGAGCCGGGATCATTGCTGCTATTTCAATATTTGCCGTGCTTGTCCTTCAATTCAGATCTTTTTCCCAGCCATTAATAATTTTCTCCGCCCTGCCTTTTGCCCTGATAGGATCAGTTCTGGCCCTGTTTATTACCGGTTATACTTTCTCATTTACAGCATTAATAGGGGGAATAAGCCTCATTGGAATAGTGGTGAATAACTCGATTATCCTGGTGGATTATATCAACAAAAAGAGAGAGGAAGGACTGGAGAAACTGGATGCAATTAAACAGGCGGGCGAAACCCGTTTTACACCTATCGTTCTTACTACACTGACTACGATCGGTGGACTCCTGCCCCTGACTCTGAGAGGAGGTACCCTATGGGCACCGATGGGATGGACGATAATTGGCGGATTGCTGGTTTCGACATTTCTGTCACTACTGGTTGTCCCCGTACTCTACCGGATGTTAACAAAATGATAAAATCTGTTCCTTGTCCCCCAGCCGACAATAACAACTTAGTGAGCAGAGTAATTTTGATCCTAAATCGTATAATCATGAAAGCTATTTGGAACAATAAAATCATCGCCAAGAGCGATAAAACTCTGCAGATTGAAGGGATGCATTATTTCCCGGTAAGTGCTCTTACTAAGGAATTACTTGAGGACAGTCAAACCCATACGAGTTGTCATTGGAAAGGAACAGCCAATTATTATGATGTCGTTGTGGATGGGAAAGTGAACAAGGATGCTTGCTGGTATTACCCTGATCCCTCTTATGCTGCGGAAAATATTCGGGATCATGTCGCTTTTTGGCGGGGTGTTGAGATAGTCGAATAGCCAGGGTAGAGGAAATCAGCTGGGCTTGCTATCCTTTATCCTATTGTATTTAAGGGATTTTAGAATCCAATTTGCAAGGGGTTTTTCCGGATCTCGCTTCTTGAGATTAATATACCATCCCAACTTCTGGCTTACGGGCAGTTTATGGGTTTCCACAAATTCAATTAAAGTTCCATCGGGATCCTCAACATAGGAAAAATGACCGGCGGCTTCACCCATATCAAATGTCTCGTTATGTTTATGAGTTGAGTCAACGGTAAAAGGGAAACCCTTGCTTTCACATTCCTTACGCAGTGTATCCATTCCCATGATATCATAACAGAGATGGATGAATCCAAGGTCGCCCCATTGCCTGCCCTCATATATTTTATTCGGCTCCCGGTCCTTAACTTCGATCAGTTCAATCTGGCTGGGTCCAAAAAGTCTGCTAAACGCTCCCATGACAGATTTGCTGTGCTTAAGTCTGACTCTTCTGAAAGTGTGGTTTCCCCCAGGGAGATCCTTAAGATCCTCAAACTTTCCTACCTCATCATAAACAACTATATCATATCCCAGAATGCCGCTGTAAAGTTTACGTGCCTTGTCAATATCTGAAACTCCTATCCAGGCTCCAAAGGTAGCTCCTGTAAGCTTTTTCTCATCCCTGAACTTGGAATTGTCTTTAACAATCTGGAAAAGGTTGTTATATGGATCTTTTACAAAAAAGTGTTCTTCCCCGGCAGGGTCAACAGAAATGCCATTTTTGATAAGATTCTTTTCTTTAAAGAATTCATAACTTTTTCTGACATTATCTGATTTGATCTTAGCTATATTTATTCCAAGATCACCTATATTAAGCTTCGTTTTTGGTGGTTCTGGAGTCCTCTCCGTGTATTGCCATATCTCAAATCCACCGCCACCCTGCAGATTAACTGCCAGGGCTGCATGGCGGGATTGCGGCTCCCCATTTGTATACGGCAGCATGAGGTCTGCAACAGCCTTTTCCTCAAAGACCCGGATATCCATTCCAAAATGCTCCCTGTACCATTTCCATGCATCTCCCAGGTTCACAACACCGATACCAATCTGCTGGATTCCGCTAATAATTTTCTCTTTGAGTTCTCCTTTTCCCATGTCCGATATTTATTTCTGCGAAGATAGAAATTCCTGTGTATTCGGGCTGTTAAAATGCTGTTAAGCAGATTATTCAGATTATCTATGAATTAATTATTGCCGGAATTATAAGATTGCCAGGAATAATAGGATGACTAATCTGAAATTAATGATTCAGTCATTTCAATTATTTGTTTCCTTAATTCCTTGAGCCTTGCAAGTTTTTTATTTTTTGCCAGGGTCATGAATTGGTATCTCCATAGTGTGCCCATTTTCTTAAACCAGATAAACCATGTATGGGCAAGAAGTCCAGTTACCGGCAAACTGGCTAGAAAAGCCCATTTGATCCATGTGGGATCGGTAAAGATCATGACCAGGATAAAAAGGAGAAGGTACCATAAAGGAAACAGGATTATTCCAAGAACAAATTTTACCGTCGATTGGAACTGAGAATCTTTAATATTACTGCTTACCTTTTGGCATGTCATGTAAATTAAGATGTGAGTGATCAATCCATAGAGGTAAACAGGGAGCATTATCAGCATGCCCAGGTCTGCCAGCAGTAAAAACCATATGGAATGGCGTTTTTTCCTGAAAACCCAGTCCCGCATGCCAAATTTCTTCACCCCCGTTTGATATTCTTTTGCCAGTTCAGTTAGCAAGGGCATTTTCTCAGGATGAGCTTCTTCTACTTTGGATAATTCACGAATCATATGCTGGTCCGCCAGTAACCTATGATACTGGTCTCTCTTCCTGAATCCCAGGCGTTCTCGCATCCTTGGATTATAAGTTTGTCTGAGCAGCATATAGGTGTCATAATGTTCCTCCGATGAAATGTGGATGATGTATTTTTTCATCTCTTCAGACAGCCTTGTGCGTAACTTATTAATAGCCCGCGCTGAATTTTCCTTGAATTCAGCATAGTATTCACAGACTTCAATTGGTTCACCGTACTGGACAAACAGTTTGCTCCTGAAATTTGTGTAATCAGAATAATCAATTCCGCTGGGGACAATAACTACACCAGGTTTTTCGTCGTAGCTTTCCTGCGCCTGGAAAGCAATCCTGAATATTCCTTTCACCAGTGGGCGGAGCCTTCGTTTATCTCCATGATTTCCTTCTGCATAAATTGTTACGGGGCTTTTTTTTCGAAGGACCACCTGCATGGATTCATTAAATACATCTTCATTTTTACCTAGTTCGCTGGCGCCATCGCGTATACGGTAAACAGGAATCATTTTAAATATTCTGAACATTCCAGCAATAAACTTATTATTAAAAACATCCGCCCGGGTAAGAAAGACCAGTGCACGTCCGCTACTTCTGACGCTTGCCATTGCATCCATCAGGGCATTCTGGTGGTTGGCAGCGATCAGAACGGGTCTGTCATTAGGGATCCTGCTCCGGAATTTAGACTGCATCCTCCTGTAAAACAGCCTGTGGCAAAGCATCACATAGTTCCTGCTAATGATATATCGTATTGAAAACCTGTCTATGTTTTTTTTCTTCATATGGGGAATCAGAATTTCATGTTTTTTTTAAGCATCTTGAGCTGCTTTTTCTATTGAGTCCAAGGTAGAAAAAAATCCCGAATCCGGTAAACCGCTGATATTTATGGAATATGTATATTGCATGAAAATGCAAGTACAATATGTCAAAAGAGTTTATTAAAATCGCTCCGGATCAATTGAAGGAGAATGCTTTTAACCTGATCGGGGAAGAGTGGATGCTTGTTACAGCCGGGACAGCAGAAAATTTTAACACCATGACTGCTTCATGGGGTACGATAGGAATTCTCTGGCATTTGCCAGTTGCCATGTGTTTTATCCGCCCACAACGATATACCTTTGAATATGCTGAATCTTCAGAATTCTATACCCTTAGTTTTCTTGAACCAGGAAACAGGGATATACTGCAGTTCTGTGGAAAACATTCAGGTAGGGATAAGGACAAAATTAAGGGGACCGGACTGATTCCCAGGCACACGGATCTTGGGAATGTTTATTACGAACAATGCAGGCTTGTGATCGAATGTAAAAAACTGTATGCAGACCGATTCAATGAAGAATCTTTTCTCATTCCGGAGCTTATAGGGAAAAATTACCCAAAGAAGGATTTCCATAAATTCTATATCGGGGAAATTGTATCCTGTTTGCGTCCTGCCTGATATTATGGGTGAGCAGAAAAAGGATAAATCAATTATTGTATTTGACGGTTACTGTAATTTCTGTTCAGGTTCTGTCATGTTTATAATACGCCGGGATCCAGGTTTAATATTCAGATTCACCGCTTCTCAGTCGGAGGCTGGCCGTCAAATATTAAAAGAGAATAATCTTTCCGAACTGGCTGAGCATTCCCTCATACTTGTCGAAGATGGAAGGATCTATTATAAATCCGGAGCCGCCTTAAGGATTGCCAGGAAGTTACGTGGACTTTGGTCCATCTTTTATGGGTTCATTGTTGTTCCCGGAATTATCAGAGATTTTATCTATGAGGTTCTGGCTAATAAGCGTTATCGTCTGTATGGTAGAAGAGAAGAGTGTTTCCTGCCGGCGGAGGAAAACCGGGAAAGGTTCCTTTGATTATTCTGGCTTATCAGGATAGATCTTTCTTTCCTTCCTCAACTTCACGAAAGAGGGTGGAAAGAGCAGCAAGAAGGTTGCTGAAACTTGTCATAGCTTCCTTGGTCTCATTAGAGATTTCTGAATTCTGCAAACGAAGCATAAGGTATCCATAGAGTCCGGTCAGACATGCTTCAATCTCCGAAAAAAAGCTGCCTGGACTTTTCTCCATAAATGGTTTAATATTTATCTGTGCAGCCTGATAGATTTCCTGGTATTTCTTCTCTTCAGTGGACTGCAGTAATCGAAGATGAAGGTCATTTAATTCTCGTATCAGGTTAGTTAGGAATGACATATGGCCTTTCTCTACAATCTTCTCTTCCGCCATCAGGGTAATTAAATTAGCATACCATGTGCGTATCTCATCAAGGGTTTCTTCAGGAAGGTCAAACTTACTGATAACGATTTCATTTACCCTTTCAAAGTCAAATCCGGATGCTCTGATAAGGTCTTCAACCTGCCACATGTAAAGTATGAACTCGGCAATATTTGTTTTTCTTTTCTCCTGTGCAATAATCATAAAATATCAGGGGTTTACCCTTCTCTCAATTTATCAATTATACGTCTTTCTTTCTTAGTAGGCCTACCAGTGCCTCTGTCCCTTGCAATAAAAAATGTTTCTCTGACTTTAAGTTTATCCAGTTCCTCCTCCGGAGTAATATTTTCTGAGAACTCTAGAACTGCTTTAGCCGAAAGCCGTTTGCCCAGCAGTCCAAGTACCTTATAGGAATATAAAACGGGAGGCTTTTTTACCTGTACTATATCATTTACTTTTAGCAGTCTGGAGGCTTTGACTGGCTGTTCATCAATAAGTATTTTGCCCTTTTTACAGGCTTCCGATGCCATAGTCCTGGTTTTGAAAATACGCACGGACCAGAGCCATTTATCAACCCTGACTTCATGATCGATCAGCATGATTTTTCTACTTCTTTACCTCGAGCATAAACCCTGTCCGGTGTATATTGGTGATATTGACTTTGGGGTCTTCAGAAAGGAATTTGCGGAGTTTCGTAATGTAAACATCCATACTTCGCCCCATAAAGTAATCATCTTCACCCCAGATCATTTTCAGGGCAATTTCACGCCTGAGAATCTTATTCATATTAATGCAAAGAAGTCTGAGGACCTCGGCTTCCTTCTTGGTCAATCTTTTTTCCCCACCAGGTCCCAGGAGAATCTGGTTGGAATAATCAAAAGTATAACTTCCCAGCTCATATTTACTTTCCTGCTCCCCGTCAAGGAGTGAGTATCTGGTGCGTCTCAAAACGGCTTCGATTCGCAGGCTTAGCTCCTCAGTACTGAAAGGCTTGGTCATGTAATCATCCCCGCCAATTTTGAATCCTTTAATTCTATCTTCCTTCATTGTTTTAGCCGTAAGAAAGATAATTGGCACGACCTCATTCATTACCCGGATCTCCTCAGCCAGGGTAAATCCGTCCTTGAGAGGCATCATTACATCAAGGATACAAATATCGAATTTACCGTTCTTAAATAGCTCCAGTCCGGCTACACCATCTTCTGCATGCTGCACTCCATAGCCTGACATAGTCAGGTAATCGGTGAGAACAAAAGCAAGGTTTTTATCATCTTCGACAAGAAGGATGTTTGCTTTGGATTTTTTCTTCATGATCTAAATTAGCTAGACAGCTAATTTACCAAATTTAAATGGGTGTATCAAGAGGGAGGTAAACGTTAAAACTGCTGCCTTTATTCAATTCACTCTGGACCTCAATTTCCCCTCCATGAGCAGTCACCATATTTTTAACATAATAGAGTCCAATTCCAAATCCTTTGACATTATGGATATTTCCGGTAGGTACCCGGTAGAATTTGTCAAAAATATGGCGTGTGGAATCCTGTGACAATCCAATACCGTTATCCTCTATTGTAAGTTTTATTCCCTTATTTTGGTTTTGGGTATAAATACTTATACGGGTACCCTTGTTTGAATATTTAAAGGCGTTGTCGACAAGATTAACAACAACATTCTTTATGTGCATTTCGTCTGCATTCAGATTTGATTGGGATGCATCCAGGTGGTAATTTATCGTGGTTTCTTCTTCACACTGCTCGAAACAAAGGTTCTGAACAGTATCCCTTACGAGTTGGTGAAGGTCAAATTCGGATTTTGTCAGACTGAACTCATCACGGTCCAGACGAGCCACCTGCAAAACTCTTTCAACCTGTACACGCATTCGTGTATTTTCATCGAAGATTATCCTCGAATATTTTTTTACTCTGTCAATTGATGATTCAGCATCGGTTTGAAGCAGGACTTCTGAGGCCAGCGAAATTGTAGAAATTGGAGTTTTAAATTCATGAGTCATGTTGTTTATGAAATCATTTTTAATCTCCGATAGCTTTTTTTGGCGAATAATGGTTTTAATAACGTATAGAAAAGTAAGTATCAGAAGAAAGATGAAAATGCCAGTCCCAATAAGCCATGCTGACATCTCAACCAGAACCTCTTTTTGTTTAGATGGGAAATACACCTCAAGGTGGAAGTATTCTTCCTGCCATAAACAAGAAAGGCATGCTTCATGTGCTTCTTTTTTCATCGATTTTGATATCACCGCTTTTGATGCATGGAGTACCGAATCATTGGATGTCTTAATAATGGCATATTCATAAACCGAATTAAGACGGTGAAAATCAATGTACTTTGCAAGAAGTTTTTCCAGAAGAGCTGTATCAATCACACTGAAAAGTGTTATCTCCTCAGAGGTAAATTTTTCTAAAGGTTTTTCAGAAAACGTTATATCCTCATTATTGGCTGCAATCAGGTCATCAATTACTTCCTGCAGGGCCACATCCACGCGATGATCATGTTGTTCCTTACCAACCTGGAATAAATTAGAGATAAACAGGGATTGGGTAATGGTTAATCCAACCAAAGCGGTGGAGGCAAAAAGAATAATTATGATGATGTGTTTTCTAAGCATGGAGATTGTTTGATCGGCTCAAATATAAGGCATAAAGAAACTGCCTGAAGAGCTTTAACAATTCTTTAACAGGCCTTGTGAAATGGGAGATGCAGGAGAATGGGACTTATTTTTTGTTGTAGGTGTTCATGGTTTGTTGAAGACCTTTGCTGCCAAAGCTGAATATGATCTCCATTGCGGTATTGATTCTTTCATCGAGACCAGACTTTTCCTCTTCCGACCATTCACCAAGAACATGGTTCACCTGCTGACCGGGATGGAACTCATCACCGATCCCGAATCTCAGCCTGGCATAATTCTGGGTGCCAAGGATCTGGTTGATATTTTCCAGTCCATTATGTCCACCACTACCCCCTTTTGCTCTAAGCCTGAGACTTCCGAAAGGAAGTGCGATATCATCAAGGACTACCAGAAACCTGTCTGCCGGTATTTTTTCCTTTTTGATCCAGTAATGTACTGAACGGCCGCTTAGGTTTACGAAAGTAGTGGGTTTGATCAGAACATAAGTCCTGCCTCTGTTTTTTATCTCGCATTGATCGGCCAGACGTCTGGACTCAAAATGAATATTGGACGCACTGGCAAGTGCATCCAATATCATAAAGCCAATATTGTGTCGTGTTCCGGAGTATTCTTCTCCGATATTGCCGAGTCCAGCAATAAGATATTTCAATTGACAGGTTTTTAGTCTTCCTTAGAAGCTTCATCCTCAGCGGGTGCTCCTCCTTCGGCAGCAGCATCAGCTTCAAGTCCTTCGGCAACTTCGGCAGCTTCGGCAGCTTCGGCAGCTTCTTCTTCTTCCTCTACAGATTCTCTCAGACCTTTAGCTACCAGTCTAGAGGATACCACCCCAACAACCATGGCTCTTGCCGGATCCAGAACTTCAAGGTTATCATAATCGAGATCCCCAACTTTAAGGCTGTCTCCGATATCAAGATCGGTAATATCCACCTCAAGGTTATCAGGGATAAACTCAATAAGACCTTTCACTTTAATATAACGCCTTCGCTGTCTGAGTTTACCACCTTCAATCATGCCGATTGAACTTCCTGTTAAGATAATAGGCAGGTTAACTGTTACACTTTTGTCAGTAAACACCTGAGAGAAATCCACATGAATTATATGGTCACTGACAGGATGAAACTGAATATCTTTCATGATTGCATCGATTTTTTCACCATCGATGTCCAATTTTACAAGAAATACATCCGGAGAATAAACAAGATTTTTAAATGCTTTTTCCACAACAGAAAAGTGAATGTTTTTTTCACCACCGTAAAGTACACATGGTACCAGATCTTGCTTTCTTAAATTTTTGGATTCTTTTTTCCCGGTTTCCTTACGTAGGGAAGCCTGGAGATTAAATGTTTTCATCTTAACAATTTTAAGGTGCTACTCAGAATTAGAGGGAGCTAATTCCCCATCACACCATTGTTTTATTATTTACCCCTCAAAAACGAGCCGCAAATATAATAACTTATTGGATAAAATTGGAAGAGATGGACTCATAATTGTATACTTTATTGATCACATCAGCAAAAAGCTCTGCCACAGAGATCACCCTGATCTTGTTTTTCTTTTCCGAGACGGGGATTGTATCAGTAACTATAACTTCTTGAATACTCGATGCGTCAATCCTTTCATAAGACTCCCCGGATAATACCGGATGGGTGGCACAAACCCTAACGGAATTGGCTCCTTCCTGCATCATCATATCTGCTGCAAGGCATATGGTACCGGCTGTATCGATCATATCATCGACAATTACCACATCCTTATTTTTAAGTTCTCCGATCACTTTGATATCTTCAACAACATTAGCTTTTTTCCTGAGTTTATATCCGATGACCATCTCCGTATTCATAAAACGGGAATAAGCATTTGCTCTTTTTGTCCCACCCATATCCGGGGCAGCTATGGTCAGGTTTGGGAGCTCCTGGCTTTTCAGATATGGTACAAACAGGGAAGAAGCATATAGATGGTCCACCGGAACATCAAAAAAGCCCTGCAGCTGGTCCGCGTGCAGGTCCATTGTCATCACCCTGTCCACCCCGGCTGCTGTAAGAAGATTGGCGACCAGTTTGGCTCCAATGGCAGCCCTGGGTTTGTCTTTCCGGTCCTGTCTTGCATAACCAAAATAGGGCATAACAGCAACAATTTTGTATGCTGAGGCCCTTTTTGCAGCATCTATCAGGAGGAGAAGCTCAAGGAGATTATCTGCAGGTGGGAAAGTGGACTGGATAATGAAAACAGTACATCCCCTGACGGATTCTTCATAATGGGGTTGAAACTCACCATCCGCGAATCGAAGAACATGTGTTCTGCCAAGCTCATTTCCAAATGCTTTAGCGATCTTTTCAGCCAGATACATTGAATTTGTACCGGCAAAAAATTTGATGGGTGAATTGGGTCTCATTTGTAGTGCTTGTTAGGATTTTTCAAATATAATTATTCTTTACCGATAGTATTCTGTATAAAGTCAAGGATATCATCCCTGCCGGTTTTTTTAAGGGCTGAGGTCAGAAATGTTTCTGGCAGTGTTTCCCAGGTTTGAAGCATAGATTTCCGGTATTGTTCCAGGTTTTTTTTCAATTGGCTTTTTTTGAGTTTGTCTGTTTTGGTAAATACCAGGACAAATGGGACCTGGTTTTCACCCAGGAACTGGAAAAATTCCTTGTCAGCCTTTTGCATGTCCAGGCGTACATCGATTAGAAGGAAAAGACAGACAAGGCGCTCACTCATCAGGATATACTCTCTGATCATTTTCATCATTTTTTTCCTCTCACTGTCAGGCATCTTAGCATAGCCGTAACCTGGAAGATCAACCAGGTGCCATGAATCATTTATCAGGAAATGATTGATCAGTTGTGTTTTTCCCGGTGTTGATGAGGTCCGTGCAAGTTTCGTACGATTACACAGCATATTGATCAGGGAGGATTTCCCAACATTCGATCTGCCCGTAAAGGCAAATTCCGGGTATGGTTCGTCGGGACAATCCTTTGCCTTGGCGCTACTCTTTATAAAGGTCACAGATTTAATTATCAGGCGTTTCATATCCGGTTATTTGACAAATATTTCCAACAATTGTGTTTCCCCCCAGGGGCGTAATGTTATGTTTTTCAGACTGGCAGGTACCAAAACTGTTTCGCCGGTATGCAGTGAAACCGGGTCTGAATAGCCGTCTGTAATTTCACAGTCCCCCATTACACACATATAAATAACGAATGAATCAATAAGGTTGAAGTCTTTTTCAACCACTTCGTCAAAATTTATGATACCCGTTGTAAACCAGGATGTGTCTACAACTGTCTTCCTGCTATTCTTTT
>JAUUZM010000013.1 GCA_030589965.1 Bacteroides sp. | reverse complement strand
ATACCGAGAATATTCAAAACGGCCAGGGTCCCAAGAAAGAAACCGGAGAGAACTATGAATACCACTTCTCGTCTTCTTCTGATGTGAGGTTCTACATTATCTCCAAAATCTATCATGGATACTGGGGTGAAATTTTGGCAATCTGCAAAACCATGCAGATCAGCCCTATGCCTGATGCTAAATTAACTAATTTTTTATATAAGCAAGTTTTTCCCCTGATTCCCAATTAAAACCTTACATGATAGCTTTCGTATATATGAAAATAAAACCAGACGAATTCTCATATTTTTCATATCTTAAAAGATTATTTTCAGTTGCATTGAATATGGCCAGAGGTTTTTATAAAGCTTTGAATATTGAAACCGGGGAAGAATCAAGCGTAATGCTATTGATTTTTCAATCGGTTTTCCTGGGGATTTTTTATGGGACTTTCGATATCAGCGCACATGCTCTTTTCCTGGAAGTGTTTGAGCAGGCTATGATTCCAAAGGCCTTTCTGATCTCCGGAGTGGTTGGAATAATTATGACCTCAATATATACCTGGCTGCAATCCCGGATAAAATTTTCAGTCTTTTCTATACTCAACCTGATTATGGTGGTGATTCTGACCGTTCTGATGCGGTTTGGATTTAACCTGATGGATAGCAAATGGGTTGTTTTCGGGATCTTCGTGATGATGGGGCCTATTAATATCATTGCTCTTCTTGGGTTTTGGGGTACAGTGGGAAGAATTTTCACCCTTCGTCAAGGGAAAAGACTTTTCGGCATGATTGATACCGGACAGATTATTGGGATCATTGTCAGCAGCTATGCCATACCACTCCTGCTTTCATTTCATATCGAAACAAGGGATCTGCTTTATATATCTGCGATAAGCGTTTTGTTTGCTCTTTTCTTTCAGTTTTTTATTTCGTCCAGGTTTTCTATGGATAATAAAACAAGTGATGAGGGTAAGGATAAAGAGTCGGGTACCAATTTGTTTTCTATGTTCAAATCAAGATATATCGGGTATATGTCTTTATTTGTGATCCTGCTGATTTCCGTCACCATCTTTATACATTTTTCTTTTCTTGGTGTTGCAAAAGAAAGTTATCCTGACCATACTGATCTGGCTTCTTTTTTCGGATACTTCAATGGAACTCTAATGGTTTTCAGTGTCCTTATAAAAACCTTTGTATACGGGCGCCTGATGCAGACATGGGGATTAAAACTGACATTGATTATTTCACCTTTTCTAATACTGATTTTCACCATTGTGGCAGCCATTGTAGGAGGGGTTTTTGGACTTGCCACAAGTTTTACTATGTTTTTCCTTGTGATCTCAGTCAGTAAATTATTTACAAAATCTCTTCAGGATTCCATTGTCGCTCCTTCCATGAAGATCCTGTACCAATCTCTGGAAGCCAAGATCAGGTACAGCGTACAGGCCAGAATTGATGGAACCATTAATGAAATTTCTGTGCTGATATCCAGCCTGCTGGCAGCCGGACTGGTAGCCCTGAGCTTTTTTTCTATCGTACATTACACCTATGTACTCCTTGTATTGCTTGTTATCTGGGCTTTTGTTGCTTATAAATTATACCAGGAATACCAACGTTCTCTTAATTCCTCCCTTTCTAAATTTCAACAATCAGAGGCTGATAGGGAAAAAGTAGACATATCAAGTATTCTTGCAAGGGACCTGAATTCTGCTTCCATGCCTTCCATCAGCAATGCACTTGGGTTTATTGAGATAACTGACTTTTCCGGATTTAAACAGGCCCTGGCTGGATTATTGAAATCGGCTTCTGATAAGATACGGAGACTCTCCTTGAGGAGAATTGATGAATTAAATTTGCCACTTTCAGGGGAAGGCATTGAAGAAGGATTACAAACTGAGAATAAAGGGAAAAATAAAGATCTGGCCGGAAGCCTTATGAAGAGGCTCGGAGCCTACAGGAATAGAAAGATATCTCCTGAGGAGATGTTGGCAATGGCTAAATCAATCCAGCCGGATGAACGGATGGCCGCAGCGATGGCTTGTTTTGGATTGAAGGAATTTAAACATCATGCTGTCCTTAATACCCTTTTACGAGATCCGGTACAGGCAGTCAGAACTACCGCCATCCAGGTTGCGGCTTTCTGGAAAGTATCAGAGTCCAGTCCCATATTAATTGAATTCCTTGCCACACCTTATTACCGGCAGGCATTTGACGCTCTTGTCGAAATTGGTGAAGGGGCGGTGGAAATTTTGGAGCAGAGCTATTATAAATCTGGGATAGGACAGAAATCCATTAACCGGATTACCAGGATCCTTGGGAGGATAGGAGGAGAAGAGGCTCGAAATTCTCTGCTTTCCAAGATAAATTATCAGAACCGGGAAGTAGAAGGAATTGCCCTTCAGTCCCTCTTGAACCTTAATTACCAGGCTGACGAGGCAAATATTACAAAGATTCTGGATGGAATTCGTTCTTCTGTTTTTCAAATTGCATGGAATATTGCGGCCCAACATACTATTTCTGAAAATAGTCTTGGGGAATCACTTGAAAGAGCTCTATCGGAAGAGGTAAGTATTGCCTATAACCGTTTATACGATTTGCTATCCCTTGCCTATGATCCTAATTCTATACATCATATAAGAGAAAACCTGGAATCAGGGACCAGTGAAGGTGTGGGATTTGCTATTGAACTGCTGGACCTGTTCGTGGCTGATGAGACAAAACCTGTTCTTTTTCCTGTCCTTGAGGATACAACAACGGTTGAGAAAATCCGAATGTTGCAGGTTGAATTCCCTATAGTAATAATGGAACCCCTGGAACTCATTCTTGGCATTATAAATCGTGACCCGAATTTGCTTAGTTCTTATACCAAGGCTGCTGCATTAAGATTAATTGGAAATGTTGAAGGCGCAGAATTATCTGATGATCTTTTGGCCCAGGTATTTAATCCGGATGAACTCCTGAGTGAACTCGCCGCACTTCAGGTTAGCAGAATGGACAAATCCCGTTTTGAAAATGTCATCTCACGGCTCTCCCTGGAAAACAGGATGAGGCTTACTAAACAGATAAGGGACGTAGAGGATGGTTGGAAAAATCTTATATGGGACCGAATTGAGGTCCTGCAGCGGAATGCGTATTTTGCGGGACTACCATCTGGTCTGAAATATGAGTTAGCTAGGGGTATGGAACTTGTACACATTTTACCCGGACAGACATTTGAGTTATCCGGAGAGGATGGCCAGGGGAAAATGGGTGTTCTTATTTCTGGTGAACTTACTCTTAAAGCAGGAGGTAAGGATCTGGGTAAAATAGGGGCGGACGAGCTAATTGGAATCCTGCCAATGATCATTGTCGAGAAAGAAAAAGTAGAGGTGTTTTCAAACGCTGAAGCATCCCTTCTTTTAGAAAATCAGACTCGTATTGATGATATAATGTTTGATCATGAAGAATTGGTATTATCTATGTACCAATGGGCCAGGGATCAGGAAGACCGTTGGTTGGAAGTAACTAAAGAAATGGTATCATAAAAATCTCAATTAATTAGGAATGGCAGAAAAACAAACCACCATATTCAGACAACTGATCTTCAATGTTGTACTGCCTGCAATTCTTGCACTTCTTCTCCTGGGGATTTTAAATTACTCTAATACCAAGAATATCCTGATAAATACCAATGAAGAGAAGAATCTGATTATTTCCGACGAAATAACTCATATTCTTGAATTGCGGGATATGGCCCTGGAGATACTGGAAGGAGAATTGAACAAACGCATGGAGAGCATCAGCAATAAACTCGTTAAAGAGATTTTTGCTGATACCAGGCTCATTGAAATCGCTGATCTGAAAAGACTACAGAAGGAATTACATATGAATCCCGAGTTTGAAGACATCTATATTATTAATCACCGGGGAATTGTAGTTAACACAACATTTCAGGAGGACAAGGGACTGAACCTTTTTGATATAGGGATTGAGCATAAAAATATGCTTCTTGAGATTCTTGGCCGGGGGGAGTATGTTTCTGAGCGATTTGCAATGGGAGCTAATACCAGTTTTCTGAAAAAGTATACTTACCATGCAACACTCGACCAGAGATATATTGTGGAAATTGGTGTTCGTTCGGCGAAGGCGGAGGAGATCGTTCAGAAGATTAAAGATCGAATGAACGGACTAGCCGACAAGCAATCTTCGATATTGACAGTGGACTTGTTTATTGGATCCGACAACCCTTTTTCGCTTAATGCCGATGTAAAACTTGATGAAAACCACCTGGAGATTTACCGGGAGGTGATAAACTCTGAATCAACCCGAAGTTTTGAAGAAGGTACAAGAAAGTCCAGGCTGAATTATGATTACATATTCATGCCCAGGAAAAATACTGATCTGTATGCAGGTGGGGTGATACGCATAGTCTCCGATTTTAGCAAACAACGACGAATATTACGTATAGAAGCTATAAAGTTTCTGGGGATATTTGGCCTGACTATGTTGGTTGTAATTCTGTTGTTATACAGGAAGACCAAGGTCATCACCGATCCCATCAAGAAACTTGTGCAGAATGTTAACCAGATCACAGATGGTCATTTGAATGAAAGGGCAGATGTGACTGGCAATAATGAAATTACCCGCCTGTCGGAGAAGTTCAACCTGATGATCGCCCAGCTTGAGGAATACTATAATGAACTGGAACAAAAGGTCAGGGAAAGGACAGCAGAGATTGAGAAGCAAAAGGAAGAAATCATGGCACAGAGGGACTCACTGGAAGAGCAGAGGAACATGTTGTCAGATGCTAATACCAGTCTGCAGGAAGCTTATGAGGATATAGAAGAGAAAAATCGTCATATTGAGGACAGTATTCGATATGCCAAGAGAATACAGAATGCGATTCTGCCACCAGACCAATATGTAAGGCGTTTATTCACTGATTACTTTATTCTTTATCTGCCAAAGGACATTGTGTCTGGTGATTTTTACTGGGTAAGCCATACAGATAATAAGGCATTCATCGCTGCTGTTGATTGCACCGGACATGGTGTGCCCGGGGCCTTTATGTCCATCGTTGGTCATGACCGGCTTAATTATGCAGTGAATGTTGAAGAAGCCAGACATCCATCGGATATCCTGGACAGCCTGAATAGAGGAGTGACGGGAACCCTGAGGCAGACAAGGTCTGAGTTATCTGTCAAGGACGGTATGGATATCGCATTATTAAGCATTGATTTTGATAAAAACAAACTAGAGTATGCTGGTGCCTTCAATCCTTTATACCATATCAGGGATAATGAACTACATAAAATCGCAGGTGATAAATTCCCAATTGGAGCCTTTGTTGGAGAAGAGCTTAACAAATTCAATAATCATGAATTGGATTTGAAATCCGACGATGTTCTTTATGTTTTCTCAGATGGGTATCCCGATCAGTTTGGTGGTGAGAGGAACAAAAAGTTTATGACCAAACGCTTCCGGGAGTTATTGATGGAGGTCCATAGCCAGCCCATGAAGAAGCAAAAAGAATTGCTGACCCAGAGAATACATGATTGGATGGGTGAGAATGAACAGGTGGATGATATCTTAATCATCGGGATCAGGATTTAAATGTATAAAATTAGTAAGTTGCAATGAAGAATGTTTTGGTAAGACCAGGGAAGGACAAGCTTACGGACGGTCCGGAATCCGGATGGATTGAGCAGCTGGAAGCCAATCTTAACCTGGTCCTGAAAAAATATGCCCTTGAACCTGTGATTTCATTACAACAGGGCAGTAAAATCTCAAAAGAGATCTTTGCAGAACCGATTACAATAATACTCCTGATGCATCTTTCATATGTCTCATCGGAGGATTACCTTGGTTTTCTTGAAGAAATATCTGCTTCAAGTGGGGATTCCGAACCGAAATTCATTAGGATTGACACATCCCTTCAGGATTCTGATAAGTTGCCGGAAGCATTCACAAACTCAGTTTCAATAAAATTAGCAGATCCTAATGCCGGTGAGAGTGAGTGGATTGGGGAAGAATCCCCTGTTTACTGGTCACGTTTACTGGACCTGGCGGCTGAAATTGTACCTTCCGAAAAGTCTGAGATAAAGCCAGGTAATGGCAAGGTTGGAGATGTAGTATATCTTGCTCAAACAGCTTCAGATATGGGAGCCAGCAGGAACATATTAAAGCGGGAGTTGACTGAGCATGGTTTCAGGACCCTTCCATCTATCGACCTAAAATATCAAGTCTCCAATTTAAAATCCAACATTCAAAGCCAGGTTGATAAATCCAGGCTTACCATTCATTTACTCGGGAATACCTATGGTGAAACAATGAAGGAGACCGGATATTCAATTTCGGAAGTTCAGATTCAATATATTACTGAGTACCTGGAAGCCATTGAGAATGATCCTGTTCATGCAAGCAAGGAGATTAACCGCCTGATATGGATTGATCCGGATTTTAATCCCATTGATTCACAGCAGGAAGATTTTATTAACCAGTTAAAGAGAAATATTGAAAACCTGCATCGGACGGAAATCATACAGACTCCACTGGAATTATTTAAGACACTGGTTATTAGTAGACTGAGACAAGAAAGTGCCAGGGAATTAAGGGATCCCGGAGGCAGGCAGGCAGGTAAGAAGTTCATTTATCTACTTCATTCACCAGATGTGCAGCAGGAGTCCAATGAACTGGCAAACAAGCTGTCGGAGATTGGATTACAAGTCGGAATGCTGGATTATGGGAAACCCCAGATAGAATTATTAAAAGATCATAAAAGGCATTTGCAGGAATGTGATGGGGCAATCATATACTATGGAAATTCCAACCGTCCCTGGTTGAATTCAAAGGTTATGGATCTGCGAAAGGCCCCGGGAATGGGCAGGAAGCATAAACTCGAGAGCAAGCAGGTGCTGGCTGCTAAGATGGACCTTTTGGAGGATTTTAATTTACCCCCTGATATATCAATTATAAGAGAACCGGTACTGTCAAAGGCCTTTGACCAAATAAAGAAAAACCTGAAGTAACATATAATGGGCACAGAAACTCAAGATAAATTCCATATGAATCCCTTTCCAGGATTACGTCCATTTGGTATTGAAGAAAGTCATTTATTTTTCGGACGCGAAGGACAGAGCGAGGAAGTACTCCGACATCTTTCTGAGAATCGTTTTGTAGCTGTCATCGGCGCCTCCGGATCTGGAAAGTCTTCACTCATGTATTGCGGACTGGTTCCTATCCTCCATGGAGGTTTCATAACCAGTGCCGGAAGCCGCTGGAATATTATTACTACGCGTCCTGGAAATAATCCCATTGAAAACATGGCCGCCTCCATCTCCAAGGCTGGAAAAGAGGTGGACATTACAGCTGCACTTCTTCGTAGATCATCCATGGGATTAACTGAGGCGCTGCGACAGTATGCAAGTGATGGCGAAAGCAACATTCTGTTGATGGTGGACCAGTTTGAGGAACTATTCAGGTTTAAGAAAAGCCGCAGGGATGCTGTATCATTTAACGAATCAGAGGCTTATGTCAAACTTCTTGTAGAAGCCGTACGACAGTCCGATGTACCGATCTACCTGATATTAACCATGCGCTCGGATTTTATCGGTGAATGTTCTCAATTCCAGGAGTTAACCAGCCTGATTAATGAAAGTAACTATCTGATTCCCCAGATGACAAGGGATGATTTCAAGGATGCAGTAGCCGGACCGGTAGCAGTTGGGGGAGCAACAATTGATCCTAACCTGGTTACCCAATTACTTAACGATGTGGGTGATAACCCGGATCAATTACCCATTCTTCAGCATGCCCTTATGCGGACATGGGATTACTGGCTTCAGCAAAAAGACATGGAAAGGCCTTTAAGCCTTTCTGATTATGAGGCGGTTGGTCGAATGGAGAAAGCACTTTCGGAACATGCCAATGAAGCTTTTGAGGAGCTTTCACCGAAAGAAAAAATGATATGCGAAAGCATGTTCAAAACTCTCACCGAAAAAGGTGGAGACAATATTGGGATCCGTCAGCCGACGAGGCTTGAGATCATTTCAGAAATTTCCAGGTCAACTCCTGAAGAAGTAAGTGCCGTAGTTGAGATCTTCAGGAAGCCCGGTAGGTCTTTTCTTATGCCTGCCCATACTGTTAGCTTGTCCGCCGGTTCTGTCGTCGATATTTCGCATGAAAGCATTATGCGGATATGGGACCGACTTAAAATTTGGGTTGAGGAAGAAGCCCAGGCAGTTCAAATGTATACCAGGCTTTCAGAAGCTTCTGCCTTGTTCCAGCTTGGGAAAACCGGATTATGGAGACCACCTGACCTGCAACTCGCATTGAACTGGAGAAAAAATCAACAGCCGACCCTTATCTGGGCGGAACGATACAACCCCGCTTTTGAAAGGGCCATGGTGTTTCTTGATACCAGTGAAAAGGAATTCATTGCTGAAGAACAGAATAAGATCCGACTCCAACGGAGACAGTTGAGGAGAACCAGGGCTTTTGCTTCTGTACTTGGGACCGCAGCAATAATCTCAATTGGAATGATGCTTTACTCATTTGTCCTCCGAGATCAGGCGGTCAAGGCAGAGTCTGAGGCTGTCTACCAGAAATTTGTTGCCGACAGCAACCTCTTATTTGCTATGTCCGAACAAAGAAGGGCTACGGCACAGGCGGATACAGCATTTATGCAGAAAGAGCGTGCGGATTCAAACTTTGTAGTTGCCCTGACAAATCAAAGACGGGCAGACCAGAATTCCCGCCTGGCTCAGCGCCAGCAGCGTATCGCCCAGGATAGCGCAGAATCCGCGCGCCTGCAAAGAAACCGGGCATTGGAGCAGGAACAGGAGGCACTTCGTCAGCAGGGAATTGCTGTGGTAGCCAGTGATGAAGCCTATCGCAGGCAGGTTCTTTCCGTTGCCCAGTCCATCGCAGTTAAATCATTGCAGGTTGATAATGATACCAGCCTGAAAGCCTTACTCGCATACCAGTCCTATCTTTTTAACCAGAGAAATGATGGATTGGTTCATAATGCGGATGTGTATGCCGGGTTGTATGATGCCCTGAAAGACTTAAAAGGATCCGATTATAATGTTTTTTCAGGTCATACAGATGCTGTACGATCACTCGTATTTTCACCTGATAATCAAAGCTTTTTCAGTGCCGGCAGTGATGGACGGGTTCTGAAATGGGATATTAATGACAGAAGTAGTTCAGTTGTAATAGCGAACCAAATGGTGAATCGGGTTATTGATGTGAGTGAAGATGGTAAATGGCTGGCCTGTGGAACGGATGGCAATGGTGTACAGGTTTTTCGTACCGATAATATTCAGGCCGACCCCAGGATACTAAGTGCGGAAGATAACAGGATCAGATCAATCGATTTTCTACCGGATAACAAACGCATTTTCTCTGCAGGTACAGGCGGGATAATAACCCTATGGGATCTTGAGACAGGAAAGAGTACTAAGTTCGCAAATACGAACTCAGCAGTAGATATCCTTGTGGTGTCAAGGTCTGGTGAATATCTGGCAGCAGGGACGAGGGGTGGAAAGATTATCGTATTCGAGGTCGCTAATTCCCAGGCTTCTTATGTACTGCATGAAAATACAGGCAATTCAATCCTGGCTCTCGATTTCGGAGAAGAAGATAATATGTTGGCTTCAGGGGACCTGCAAGGGAATGTCCTTGTTTGGGATTTCAAATCTCGTTCCATGGTGAATAACCTCAGGGGACATAGTGCCCGTGTAACACAGTTAAAGTTTAGTCCGGATGGAAAAATCCTGGCTTCTGCCAGCAACGACGGATCTGTGAGGATGTGGGAGACAGAGGACCTAAATACTCAACCCATAGTTCTTACGGCAAATGCAGGTTTTGTTTTTTCAGTTGCTTTTAGTACCGACGGGGACCATATCCTGACAGGTAGCAAGGACGAGGACCGATTGGTACTTTCGCCAACCCATACATCAACTATGGTTGAAGATATTTGCAATGATATAGACCGGAATTTTACCGATGAGGAATGGAATACTTTTATTGGTACCGATATTCCATATGAACAAACCTGTAAAGCAAAACCCGCCATTATTGGGGTTAAGAAATCAGGAAATAAATAATTCACAGATAAAATGAGATACCTCAAACCCCTTTTACTGATCTTAATCCTGCTCCCGGCAATTGATGCCTTTGCCCAGGAGGAGGATTGTGCGGTTAAGCTTAGGGAAGCCCAGCAATTATATGATGCCGGGAGAATCGAAGCTGTACCTGAAATGCTTCAATCCTGTATTGAAAAGGGATTCACTCAGGAAGAAAGACTGTCAGCGTTTAAGCTTATTATACTTTGCCAGATCTATAATGATGACCCGGACAAGGCCCATGAGGGAATGCTCTCATTCCTGAAAAGATATCCTGAATATGAACTTTCAACCACTGATCCGGATGAATTCAGGTTCATATTTGAACAGTACCGTACCAGGCCAATGTTTGATCTTGGGGCTTTTGCCGGGGTTAACCGGACTCATGGTCTGATAAGCCAGCCATTCTCTCCTTTTAACCTGAATAAGGAGAAACCAAAATATACAGCCGATGGGTTTGCCTTTCAGGTGGGTGCTCTTTTTAATTTCTATGCGAGCAGTAAAATTCAGATAAGTATTGAACCCATGTATGCCCAGTCAAATTTTCAGCTTGAGTATGAGAATTCCCCTCTTGAAGGATTTGGGGTGCTGGATCATTTCGAGCGACAGAGCTATTTATATATCCCCCTATCCGGAACCTATGAGTTTAACATGGAAAAAATCCGGCCCTACATCAGGCTGGGGGGACAGGTAGGAATTCTTTTTGATAATAAAACCTCTTCAACAGAGGGTATTTATACGGGACCGGATGAGGATAATCTTAATAGTCGTAACCAGCTGAATTATTGGGTATTCGGGGGAGGAGGAATAAAATACAAGCTTAATAAGGCATATTTTTTCCTTGATCTGAGGTATAATTTCGGATTGAACAAATATCTTAACTCTGCTGACAATCGGTTTACCCAGGAAAACCATACCTGGGTTTATATGTACCAGGATTCTGAGTTCCGACTGAATAGTTTCCTGATCAGTTTCGGATATGCATTTTCTTTCTATAATCCCAAAAGAACACAGTAAGCTATGAGACCAATAAAATATATGCTGCTATTACTCGCTGTTCTGCTGACTGCATGTAATAAATATGATATCCAGCCAGAGCAGGCGGAGGGATTCCTTAAGTTCTTTTCAAGTACCCTCACCGAAAGGGCCTATGATGTAAAGCAAACCGCTGATGGTGGATATGTGGTAATTGGTACAACAAGTGATGAAGAAGGAATCCGGGACCTCTATTTGGTTAAGACGGATAAATTCGGAAATGAGGACTCCTGGTCCCCCGTCACCATTGGAGGAGATTATGATGATGTAGGAACCAGCATTCAGGTAGTTGATGACGGATTCGTAATCCTGGGTTACTCAAAACAGACGGATACGACTGAATATGATATGTACCTGGTTAAGACGGATCTTCAGGGAAATGTTTTATGGGAGAAGAGGCAAGGAGACGCATCGGATACAGAAGGTAAAATTGATGATCGCGGAACAAATCTTCAAATTACTTCATCAGGCGAGTTTCTTGCGGCAGGGATTAGGCAAAATCAGACTTTCAATATTTATGATTTCAGGATTGTGCGCTTCGATGCTAATGGAAATCTTACGAAGGAAAGAGTGATTTCTTCAGGTGATGAAGCAGCTTCTGTGCAATCTGCATACATTATAGAAACAGGGTCATATTATATGCTTTGCGGCACAGTAGAATTTATGCAAAAGAATGAGATTGTTGTAATCCCACTTATCAAGGACAGTCATTTATGGGATGGTGGGGAAAGATACACTTCAGCTGGAAGCCTTTCCGGGAGTTGTATCCAGGAAACCAGTGATGGGAATCTGTTGGTCTGCGGGACTGATATTAATTCTCAAACGGGACTTGGGGATATTTACCTGAATAAAATTAGTGCTTCTCTGGGAACTGTATCCGGCTGGGAAAATCCTAAAACTTACACCGTTACTGATGATCAGGTAGGCCTTGCCGGTCATTCGGTGCGAGTTACCAGCGATGGTAACTATGCCATAATCGGTACCAGGACTGAAACCGGAAATGATGATATTATCTTGCTTCGTACAGATGCCTCAGGAAATGAAATTTCCCGCGGAATATTTGGAGATGAGGGGTTTCAGCAGGGGATGTCATTGGAGATTACAGGGGACGGTGGACTGATACTTGTCGGGAATAACGGTTCGGAAGATAATTCAATGATGGCTCTGGTTAGAACCGATGCTGGAGGAAAGCTGTAAAAAGTTAATGCTTGCGGGCAACCTTGACAGTAAAATCTGCGTCTTGCTTAAAATATAAATAATATGAATATTCGGAAACTGTGTTTTCTAATAGTCCTTATCATAGGAAATTTCCTGATTCTCAAGGCTCAGAATGCTACACTTTCACCTGCCAGCCTGGACGAGATAGAGGTGATTGATACCACAATTGTTACTATAACTCTATTCAATAGCGTAAAATTCATTAGAGAGGGTACGCTTCCGGCGGATTCATTCTCTGTACAGAATGGCCCTCCAAGTATTAATGTTTTTGAAGTAAACACAGTAAATGATTCTGTTGCGGAATTGAGAATGGCATCTCTTGACTTTGACATAGACTACACTATTCATATTATCATAGATCAAAATATCCAAACTTCAACCATGTCGCTACATTCGACCTCATGCGACCTGACTGCAAATGTTGAATCAGCTGTTCTCGTTCCTGAAAACTCGCCACTCACCGAACACAATATTGGCACGGGAAGTAACAACTATATAAAAATCAATTTGGTTGGCGAAGAGTTCGTTAGTAGTGGGGGAACTCTGGTTCTCTCTGATTTTACCCTGAATAATTTTCCGGACGGAGTTACAAAAGACGTTCTCAGCCATGGAGGAAAAAGTTCGGTTAGGGTAAACATAGATTATAATCCAGCCCTTGGAGAATTTGATGCAAACAGGAATGTAACAGTAACAATTAACTCTGATAAGCTTTTATATTCAACCAGTAGCCTCACCACTGGTTCAATTGCCATTCAGGGATACAATGAATCTGTTTCCCTTAGCGATTCGAGTAATTTATTTGAGGACAACCTGAAGAATGGTACCATTGAACTTACCCTGGTAAATGAAGATGAAGTGGTAAACCTGAATCAAGACGATCTTGCACTTTTTAATTTCCCGGTTGGCACCAGTATAGGTAATGCTTCAATCTCAAATCATGTAATCTCGATTGAGCTGGATTTTGACGAGACAGATTTTGATGCGCCTGATCTGGACGGGCAGGTAAGGATTTTAAGCAGTGTTCTGAACTGGAATAAGACGGATGACCTGTACTCTACCATTGGTGAGATCATAATTCCGGCGACTGTTGAAGTTCCGGGTGCTACCATTGAACCTGTTGTTCCACCTCTCGAGGAATATAATCTTGATGGCCGCACAATTACTGTAACTCTCACCAACGATTCACTGACAACACCATACAGCCTGGGAAAGGATGATATTACATTGATTGACGAGCCTCCCGGACTTAGCGTTGGGGCTGTTAGCATCAATAATGCCATGGAATTCGTGATTACTCTTGCTCATACACATAATGATTTTGATGCAAATATAGAATTAGGAGTATCAATCGATCACAATCAGTTAAATGAAGCAACTTCTGACCTTGTATGCAACAATACAACTACCCTCACTCGCTACATTGAAACCCCGGTAGCCAATGTTGGATCCAGTTCTGAGCTCAGGGAATTTTACCTGGATACAATAAGCCTGTATATAAGTTTTGAGGAGGAAAAGTTCACTGCTCCCGCTGATATCTCGGATTTTACGTTGATCAAGGCACCGGTAGGCTCTGGTATTGAAGCTGTGGCAGACCAGGCAGATTCTTCTATCACCCTGCTTTTGTCATTTAACGGGACTGATTTTGATTCGGATATTAATGATGTTCAGGTATCCATTTCCAACGGGGTGCTGGACCAGACAGAATCCGGGTTCCTGTATTCACAGCTCTTTGAGATAAAGGCAAACATTGAGCCGGTTGTGAACAGCGTCAGCATAAATAACCAATCTATGATGATAGGGGATGTAGTTACAGCTACAATATACCTGTCTGAATTCACCGGTTCCAACTATTCTCTTGCCAGTGGTGACATTGGAGGATATCCACTAAGTCTCCTCCAAAAGGTTGACAATGATGAATACACAGCGACATTTACTGTTTCTGAATTTGGAAATGATTACCCTGATTCTGTTGACATACCGGTCAATAACCTGCAACTTAATGAACTGCCCGTTACAGGGGAGGTCTATAATGGTTTCATTAGCCTTGACACTGACCTCCTAGATGCTAACAGGCCTAATGTGGCTTCACTGTATGTAGTTGGACAGGAGGCTAAGAAGATCGGTGATAAGGTAGTTCTGCTGATCTCGGCTTATGAACCGGGACTATTACCGGAGGACAGCACCGAAATTAACACGGTTCTCATGACGGAGAATAATGTAGTATTTGAGGAAATTGGCAATGGAGCATACAGCCTCATTTACACCATAGAAGCAAATGATCAGAATGTTGCCGAAGGGGATCTGAAAGCAAAAGTTTACCTCAGGGATCCGGCCGGAAATGTAAGTACATTTAGTCCTGAAATTGCAAACAATAATATGTCAATTGATGCTTCTGTACCTGTTATTATTAGCACGACTAATGCAACACCGACGGACACGGTAATTATTGGAGGTGAAGTAATTCTTACTGTGAAAGCTGATGGAAGTGGCTATGAACTTTCTAACACATCAGAGGTTAATGGAGTAAGAAAAAATGAAGGATTAATCTTTTCTTCTTTTCCAGATAGTACCTATACTATCAGGTATCACGTTAAGGACATTGATCCAACAGTTGCTGCCGGGGACTTGGAAGCAAGAATTATCCTTGAAGACCAGGTAGGGAACGGCAGCATAGCCGATACCATAATTCTGGACAATGATGTAGCTGTATTTACAGAAAAACCTACAGCCTTGCTTACGTTAGGAGATGAGATTTGTATATATGATACTGCCACGATCTATATGACACTGAGTGGATCATCACCATGGAAAATTAAATACAGGAATTCAGTTGAGAGTTTCTATGTCGAAAATATTCTAACAGAAAACTTTTCGGTTAAGATAATTCCTGTTCAGACCACAAACTATTTTATCGACTCTGTCTGGGATGGTACAGGTAATTCAAATATCGGATTTGGGAATGCAATTGTAATTGTTAATCCCCTGCCAGTTGTAAATATTATTGGCCTCGATACTATCTATGCAGTTACTGATACAACAGTTTACCCATTGAATGGTGATCCTTTTGGAGGTGATTTTTTTGGTGCGGGAGTAAATTCTGTCCTAAGTGAGTTCACTCCCTCAAAAGCTGGCCTTACCGGGGGTGTTCCACATTGGATTTATTATGAATATACCGATGCAAACATATGCTTTAACATTGATTCTCAGGCAGTCGAGATTGTTGACGCCGATGTTACTTTTATCTGGCCGGAAAGGACAGTGGCCTGTTACCTGGACCAGGAATATATCCTTGAGGCTTTTAATACTGCCTCAACTGTAGGTTCATTCGCGATTATAGATAAAACATACCCTGATGGATTTATGGTTGATAATGAGAACAATACGGTTACCTTCTATCCCTCCATTCTGCCCTGGATAAGTGGACAGGACTATGTGGAAGAATTTATAATACAATACAGTTACCTGGATGGAACAACTCCGCTTTTTGAAAATGTAGTCCTTGAGGTTGAATATTTTGATACGGCATTTATTGTGACGGATCTGACGCTCAAAGATTCCTGTAGCAATGAGACAACTTTCTCACTTGATGGTTCCCGGTCAAAGGGAGTATTTACCAGTTTTGGGGGTGGAATTGATTCTCTTGGAGGTAACGTTTATGATTTTATCCCAAGTCAGGCCGATACAGGAATTAACTGGGTAGTTTATACCTATGAGAGTAATAATGGCTGCAAGCAGTACGATTCAGCAATGATCGTAATCAATGAGGCCCCCAATCCTGACTTTGAATATATGGATTTATGTGTTCCCACAGGGGGAGGAATAATTAGTTTCCAGAATATCAGTGATACTAATGGGCTGGGAGGGACTTTGCAATGGGAATGGAATTATGGTGATGTACAGAGTGGAAAAAACGATACTTTGCTTTATTCAATGGATAATGTTTCACATAATTATTCACGTCCCGGTGAACGGGTAGTGACTCTTACAACAACCGTTATTGAAACGCAATGTCACCGAGCCAAATCCATCGAAAAGTATCTGGGGAATACTCCTAATGTAACTATTTCCTGGGATACAGAATGCTTTACCGATGCAGCCACAGAGTTTAAGGGAGAATCTGTGACGGAAGACGGATCATCAATATTTAACTGGAAGATCACAGATATTGAGGGAGTTGAGATATTTGACACATCCGGACTCGACCTGGAGAACTTCTCTTACAAGTTCGATGCGATTGATAAATACAAAGTTGAGTTAATCGCTACTTCTGACAGTGCTTGTGTTAATTCACATGAGAGGACTATATTCCTGAGACAATATATAACCACATTGACTGATTCTACTCCTTATATTGAGAATTTCGAGACAGAGCTTAATGATTGGTTTGCATTTAGCGAGGAGAATTCTACCCAAAGCTGGACGCTCGGCGAAGTCGTTTCCGGGAAATTTCCATATGAGGCGGCAGATGATGGAAATAAGGCCTGGTTTACTGATTCTGTAAATCAAAATACGGTTGAGCAATCCTGGGTAACAAGTCCATGCTATGATTTCAGGGGTATGAGGAGACCGATGATCAGCCTTGACAGGAAAATCTCATCTGACCGTGACAGGGATGGAGCAGTTCTACAATATTCCTATAATGACGGAAGCAACTGGCATAATGTCGGGGCAGTTGATGATGGAAGTATAAACTGGTATAATACTTTCCGGATAAGCAACGGACCGGGGGGACAGGGAGAAGGATGGACCGGAGGTTTTATTTTTGACGGATCCGAACCATGGAAAAATTCCAGACATGAACTGGATAACCTTATCGATCGTTCCAGGGTACAGTTTAGAATTGCTTACAGTTCTGCTGAAACCTCCGCTGTAAACAAGGAGGGCTTTGCTTTTGATAATATCTGGATAGGTGAGCGCTCAAGGATTGTTTTAATGGAACACTTCACTAATGCAAGTGTTAATGATATTGCTGAAAAGAATCAGAGGATTAACGAACTGGTTAAGCATAATCCCCTGGATGTGATTGATGTGCAATACCATGCTGAGGTTGAAGGCAGTCCGGACAGGATGAATGAGGATAATCCTTCATCTGCAAGTGCTCGCAGCCTGTTCTATGGTACACGGCAGGTCCCTTATACATTGATTGACGGAGGGTTGGATGGAGAGATGGCTTATGATTTCACTGAAAATAATGATCTGGATACGCTTGACCTGACCTCCCGAACACTTAATGATCCTTCATTTGATATTGACCTCAAGGTTATTGAACAGGATAGCAAGCTGGATCTTTCAATCCGAATTGAAGCTTTGGAAAGTTTACCAGTCGGAGAATATATTGTTTATACCGTGATCATTGAAAAGCATATCAATGAATCGTCATACCTGGTTTCCGGCGCGGATACTGCCTTCCAGAATGTTGTGAGGGATATGGTCCCAAATGCCGCTGGTGTGAGCCTGATACGTGAGTGGGAACCCGGAGATTCGGAAAATATACCTCTAAGTTGGGATGTCAGTAGTATTATTCTTAACCCTGAAATGGTTTGTGTAGTTGTATTCATACAGGGTGTAGAAGATAAAGTGGTATACCAGGCAGCCAGTAATGATCCGGAACTGAATGGTGACCCGGTAAGTCCAGTGTCTATACAGGATGTGCTTAAATCAAGGGATATTGACCTATTTGTCTATCCAAATCCGGCAACAGACCATGTCTATCTGGCTTTTGCCGAAGCCCTGACAGAAAAGGTTGAGATTCAATTATTCACACATACCGGAAGCCTGGTTCAGAACAGGCTGTTGATGCCGGGTACAGGCTTGCATGAAATGAGTCTCAATGGACTGTCAAAAGGTGTTTACTATATCCGGGCAATTCAGGATGGCCGGATCATAGGAACAAAGAAGCTTTTGATAATGCAGTAAATTAATCTGCAACATGGTTTTCAAGGAACCTCAATCCAAAGGTTCTGCCGAACTCCAGGAGCTCATTGGTTTGTTCATTACTTGGAAAGAATTTTGTGGCCAGTCCATCCTGGACAACATCAAGTTTCAGGTTTTTAAGGTGGTCCTCAATCAGAGGGACGGCTTCTCCGCTCCACCCGTATGATCCGAATGAAGCAGCAAGTTTTCCTTTATCGCGAATGGGGTTTATAACCGAGAAGAGTTTGTAAACCGGCAGCAATGTATTGCGGTTGATGGTTGGTGATCCGATAAGCAAGCCACCACAACGTACTACATTTTCCTCCAGTTCACCTAATTGAATATTTTCAATATCCAGCACATCTACCCGGATATCCCCGGCTTCACGGATGCCTGATGCAATGGTATTTGCCATCTCACCTGTATATCCATATGCAGATATGTAGGTGATAAGGATCCTTTCTTTTATACCGACCTGGGAATTCAGGAACTGTTCAGAGTACTCCTTT
>JAUUZM010000142.1 GCA_030589965.1 Bacteroides sp. | reverse complement strand
TTTACTATTTCCAGCTGCCCATTCAGGGAAGCTTCCTGCAGAGCCTGCTCCATAGCCGGATTTGAGGGTGGGGTATAATTCAAAACAGAACTGCCGGATGGATCCGTAGATTCAGTCTTCGCTGAAGAGGTGCTTTGCTCCGAACTGCTCTGTTCAGATGTCTTTGAATCCGATTGCATTGTTTCCCCGGTTTTCCCCTTACAGGAAATCATTATGATTAAGAGAAAGAACAGAAAGAATGGTAAAGAGCTTATGCGAATGGGCATATCTGCTTGGGGATTTTAGATTAATATTCAGATCACCCGCCGAAGTTACAAAAAGAATTTGGTCCTCTTAGCCTTGACTTTTGCCTGGACATAGTGTAACTTGTAAATAATCCCTAAAACAAAAACCATGAGCCAGTACGTTTATCTTTCCGCCACACCATTATCACTGGTAGCATCCCAGCTACCTCCTGTTGAATTTGGTAATTACCTAGCAGTCGGAACCCGCAAGAGAATCAGGGGACAGGCGATTTTCTTTGAGATTGATATTGATAAGATGGAAGGACTTCCAAGGGAATACATGGACGAAAGGCTGGTACTATATGAGGACGGGGAACCTAAACGATCCGTATACCTCTCCATTTACAGGGTATTGGAACAGGTTCCACTGGAAGCCTTCAAGAGTCTCTTCCTGGTTACGGATGATGGAAGGGTACTTGAGCTGAGGCCCGGTAAATACAGGCCACCCTCCCATGATCTTGCACACCTCTACCAACAATTTAATCCTATTACAACCAGGGTTGCGAGTAAGCTAACAGCACCGGAGTTCATTAAATTCCTGACCGACCCTGATAAACTCCTGCATGCACCGAAGTTATTTATTGTAGAACTGAAACTCGGCAAACTGTCCAGAGACTCCTATGCTCCCATTCATGATCTGCCCTACGCAAACCCCGATCAAATGAGGGATTGTCTGGCCAGGCTGAAATCATCCAAGGAAAGATTGACCAAGACAGTGATTCGCCAGTTCAAGGGTGAACTTTCATACCGCACCATCCAGAATGGGTTTTTCATCGGAGAAAAGGATAATGTCATTTACTATCCCTTCCCTTCCATCGAGGAATTAGAGGACAGGTATTACTACTGGTGGCGCTCAGCCCTGGTGCAGTGTTTTTAAAATTTATGCAAAAAGCCTTTCATTCAGTCTAAATATTTAAATTCGCTGAATGATCGGGCAGATTAATCAGCTTGCTGAAAACCATATTCCCTTCCTGCTGATGGTGGACTTCGAAATGAAGAAGCCCCTCTTGTACAGGCTTGATGAATTGCCGGATACCATCCAATTCTCCACCCCCTCATTTTCGACATTGACTGCCAATAGGAATTCCAAATGGAATTTCAATGCGAAGAGGGTTGAAAATTTTCATCTGGAAGCTGAACCTGTTCCCTACAGCAAGTATCGTTCGGCCTTTGATCTCGTAAGGAAAAATGCCCAGGCAGGCAATACATATTTATGCAATCTTACTTTCCCCTCAGGAGTCACTTCTGATCTGGACCTTAAGGAGATATTTCTAATCAGCCAGGCCAGGTACAAAATGCTGATGGAGGACCAGTTTGTTGTTTTTTCACCCGAAACATTTGTTCAGATCAGGAAAGACGAAATCCGGTCTTTTCCTATGAAGGGAACAATCGATGCAAACATTCCGAACGCAAGGGAAATACTGCTCAATGATGAAAAAGAAATGGCAGAGCATATCACCATCGTGGATCTGATACGAAATGATCTGAGTATGCATGCCAGGCAGGTAAGGGTCGAAAAATACCGTTATGTTGATACCCTGGTGACCAGTCATAAGAAGCTGTTGCAGGTCAGTTCGGTGGTGGCCGGGAATCTATCCGAAAATTGGCGTTCAAACCTGGGGGATATCATTTTCTCCATGCTCCCAGCGGGTTCCGTAAGCGGTGCACCCAAGCCGGAAACCCTCAGAATCATCAGGGAGGCCGAAGGTGGAGACCGGGGTTATTATACCGGGATCATGGGGCATTTTGATGGTCATAATTTTGACAGTGGGGTCCTCATCCGCTACATTGAAAATTCGGCCGGAAAGTTGGTCTACCGAAGTGGTGGAGGAATTACATTCATGAGTGAGGCTGAAAAAGAATACCAGGAACTGATCGATAAAGTGTATGTGCCTATTACTTGAAACCATAAAGATTGAGCATGGCAGGATCTTCAACCTGGAATTCCATAACCGCCGGTTTAATGACAGCAGGCGGGTAAAGTTTGGAATAAATTCCCGGCTCGATCTTGCAACTGTAATACAGATACCGGCGGACCTGGGTGAGGGAATATTTCGATGTCGTATTCTCTACAAAGAAGACATAGAAAAAATAGAATTTGTTCAGCATAAACCCTTCGCTGCCAGTAGCCTGAAACTTATTTACCGGGATGATATTGATTATTCAGTAAAGTATGCAGACCGTGAACTTTTATTGAGCCTGTATGAGATAAGGGGGGAAAGTGATGAGATCCTTATCGTAAAAAATGGATTCATCACCGATACCTCAATTAGTAATATTGCTTTCAGGCAGGATGAGGGTTCATGGGTCACCCCTGATACTCCATTGCTGAACGGGACCATGAGAATGTATTTGCTTGAAACTGGACAAATCACAGAGGCCCCGATACGTCCGGAGAACCTGAATACTTTTTCAGGAGCCAAAATGATCAATGCCATGATGGACCTGGAAACAGCCTCTTTAATAGAGATGGGAAATATTACTTAATCTAAGATCACATTTGCACGCATCCTCGATTTCAGATTTTTCGCTCATCTGCGAAAATGTCGGGATAAAACAGCCTGTCCAAATGTTAAAATTTCAGAATTTCTTGACAAATACTTACGTTTATTGTATATTAGTACTATATTCGTAAGTATATAAATAATTCGTATGAAACGTAAACAACTGGTACATACAGCAAAGGACCTGTTCTTTAAATACGGTATTAAGCGGGTAACCGTTGAGGAGATTTGCCAGGAAGCCAATGTCTCCAAAATGACTTTTTATAAGAATTTCAAGAATAAGAATGAGCTGGTAAAGAACATGGTCATCCAAATGAGCGATGATGCTATGGTTAAATACAGGAAGATAATGGACTCAGATATACCATTCGAGGAAAAGGTAAGGGAAACCATTCTTATGAAACTGGAAGGATCGGAGCAAATGAGCCAGGAGTTTTTCTCAGACTATCTGCCCCATGCCGATCCCGAATTTCTCGAATTTATTAAGGCACGCATGCACGAAACATACGGACTGATCATCAAGGATTATGCTGAAGCACAGAAGAAAGGAGAGATTCGTCAGGATCTCAAACTTGAGTTTATTCTCTGGTATCTCGATAAAATGCTGGCCATGATGGCAGATGAGCAACTTGAAAAGATGTATGACAAACCCCAGGATATGATCATGGAAATGGTGAATTTCTTCTTTTATGGCATTATGCCTCGTTAAAAATGAAAAATCTGGGCTTATATATAAAAATACTCATTATGCTGCTGATCCTTTTAACCGGGATCACAGTCAAAATCCATGCACAGTCAATTGTTTTCAAGGGACAGGCAATCGGGTGGATGGTGGGCAGCCAGATGGAGGAAGAAGTTGGACTTCCCGGTTCCGGAGACAGCAAAAAGCTTATTCGGGGACAAGCAGGACTCAGGTATTTACCGGAGTTGCAGTTCCAGGCACCCATACAGGAAAACTACTCATTTGATGCCAACCTATCTGCAAACATATGGGGTTCTGGATTGTACTGGTCCGCCGACAGCAGTGTTTGGGACGGTAATATCAGACCCTACAGGGCCTGGATGAAGTTTTCAGGTGATCAGTTTGAGATTCGTGCCGGACTCCAGAAAATAAATTTCGGATCTGCCAGTATGTTAAGGCCATTGATGTGGTTTGACCAGATCGATCCCCGTGACCCACTCCAGTTGACGGATGGGGTTTGGAGTATCCTGGGCAGGTATTATTTCCTGAATAATGCAAATATCTGGGTATGGGGATTGTACGGGAATGATAAACGCAAAGGATGGGAAATTATTCCCTCCGTTAAAACCAAACCGGAGTTCGGATTCAGGGCCCAGATTCCCGTAGCCGGCGGAGAACTGGCCACCACCTATCATTACCGTGTGGCTAATACTGAAGAAGTTTTTCCTATACCCCCGGGTGAGAGTGGCCATTCAAGAGAAAAACGTCTGGCCCTTGACGGGAAATTTGATTATGTAGTCGGATTATGGTTTGAGGCATCACTGATTCACAAGGAGATTAGTTTCATTGACAGTTCCTATACCCGGGCCCTGAACCTGGGCGTGGATTATACCTTCGGATTGGGCAATGGTCTGAACCTTATGGCTGAATTTTTTACAACCGGGTTCTCAAACCGCCCCATGGCAAGTGGAGCCGATGTATATTTTACAGCCATTTCAGGCAATTATTCTTTTAATATTTTTAATAACCTGAATGCAATCCTTTTCTATGACTGGTCGAACAATGAGATATATAATTTTGTCAACTGGACCTGGCAATTTGATAAATGGAGTTTTTTCATCATGGGATTCTGGAATCCTCAGAATTTTAATCTTTACGCGGGACTGGAAGGCGCGAATCTTTATGCAGGAAGGGGACTGCAATTTATGGTAGTATACAATCATTAATTAATATAAAGTAATGGAAAACAACGAAATTGTAAAAATCAGCGCACTGGTAAAACGCTTCCCTATTGGAGGAGGCCATTTTACAGCACTGAATGGAATTGATCTCAGTTTTGGGACCGGCGAGTTTGCTGGATTGGTGGGTCCCTCGGGTTCTGGAAAAACCACATTGCTGAACATAATTGGATCACTTGACGCACCAAGTGAAGGTACGGCGGAAGTTCTTGGACAATCTGTAGGAGAATTATCTCATAAAAAGGCAGCAAAATTAAGAAAGGAAAGCCTGGGATTCATCTTCCAGACCTATAATCTTCTGCCGGTTTATACAGTCTTTGAAAACGTTGAGTTCCCCCTCCTGCTCCTTGATATGTCCGCCGAAGAAAAAAAACGGGCAGTCCTTGAAGCACTCGAGTGGGTTGGACTTACAGATAAGATTAAGTCCCGCCCGGCACAACTATCAGGAGGTGAATGCCAGCGTGTAGCCATCGCTCGCGCCATGGTAAAGAAACCAATACTTGTACTGGCTGACGAACCTACCGCAAACCTGGATGCAGCAAATTCCCATAATATCCTGCAGACCATGGAGAAATTGAACAAGGATTTAAAAACAACCTTCATTTTTGCCACCCACGATGAAAAGGTGATAAAATACCTGAAAAGGAAAATATCCCTGGAAGACGGTAAGGTGGTTAAGGATGAGCAAAATTAAATAGCCATGAAAGCTTTTAAACTGGCTTTTCGGAATCTCATTGGTGCCGGGTTACGGACCTGGCTGAACGTAGGAATACTCTCCTTTATCCTGATCCTGATGATTATGCAATACGGGATATACGACGGATGGAACAAGCAGGCAGTTACTGATATGATTGCCTGGGAGATTGGTAGTGGACAAATCTGGCAGGAGGAATATGATCCTTATGATCCTTTTACTCTGGAAGACAGCCATGCACCTGTTCCCAGCTCCATTCAAAACGAAATAGAGAAAGGTAACCTGGCTCCTGTCTTGATCACCCAGGCAACCATCTATCCGGATGGAAGGATGCAAAGTGTCTTGCTGAAAGGGATAAATATAGAACAGCAGGTCTCAGATATCCCAACTGCAAAACTTGAAGGAGACTTTACAGAGATACCTGCCCTGATCGGAAGAATAACAGCAAAAAATGCAAAACTCAAGGAAGGCGATTTTGTAACCGTCCGCTGGCGGGATGTAGATGGGACATTTGATGCCACCGAGGCTTTGATTGTCGGAGTATTTGATGCAGATGTACCAGCTGTTACAGCCGGACAAATGTGGATCCCCATTGAAAGATTGAGGGAGATGACACAAATGCCGGTAGAAGCAACCATTCTGATTGCAGACCAGGAATATAGCTGGACCGGCTCAGAAGAAGGATGGGTATTGAAAGACCATGATTTCCTGTTGAAGGAGATGAGGGAAATGATAAAGATGAAAAAAGTCGGAGGATCCTTTATTTATGTAATCCTCCTGCTTCTGGCCCTACTTGCGGTATTTGATACTCAGGTCCTGTCCATTTTCCGCAGACAGAAAGAGATCGGCACCTATATGGCCATGGGAATGACCCGATCCCAGGTCATTAAGCTTTTTACGGTTGAAGGTGCCATGCACTCCTTCCTGGCTGTTGTCGTGGGTGCGATTCCCGGCATTCCCTTCCTGCTCTGGCTGAGCAACAAGGGGATGGCCATGCCAGGCGATACGGAAGGATTTGGAATGGCCATCGGGGCAAGGATTTATCCGGCTTATAGCATGGGACTGATTCTCTCGGTTATGCTGATTATCATTATCGCCACAACCATCGTGAGCTTTCTGCCCTCCCGCAAAATATCTAAAATGAATCCGGTTGAAGCAATTAAAGGAAAATTACAATGATACGATTTCTGTTTAAAGGATTATTAAGAGACCGGCAGAGAAGCCTTCTGCCTGTAATTGTGGTAGCAGCAGGTGTCTCCCTTACCGTTTTGATGGTATGCTATCTTGCAGGAGTACTGGGAGATTTCGCAGATTTCTCTGCTAAATTCTCCAGCGGTCATGTTAAGATCATGACCAGGTCTTACGCTGAGAATATGAACCAGATGCCTACGGATCTTTCCCTGACTGAGGTAAGTTCCCTGCTTGATGAAGTTAAGAAAGATTATCCCGATATGGACTGGGTATTACGCACCCAATTCGGGGGATTACTGGATGTAGCGGATGAAAATGGAGAAACCCGGTCTCAAGGGACTGTAATGGGTATTTCCTTAGATATGCTCACACCCGGGAGCGAGGAACCCGAAAGACTGAACCTTAAAAAGATACTTGTGCAGGGAGAAATTCCTGACACACCGGGTGAAATACTTATCTCTGACGACTTTGCCAACAAGCTTGAAGTCAAACCAGGTGATGCCATTACTTTAATGGGGGCAACCATGTATGGCAGCATGTCTTTCTATAATTTCATTGTAGCCGGTACCGTCAGGTTCGGCACAGTGGTAATGGACAGGGGAGCCATGATAGCAGACATCTCTGATATCCAAAGAGCTCTTGACATGGATGATGCCTCAAGCGAAATCCTCGGATTCCTGCCTGAAGGTTACTGGGATGAAGAGCAGGCTGAAATTATCAAATCCAGCTTTATAAGTAAATATTCTGATCCGGATGACGAGTTTTCTCCTACCATGCTGAAACTTAGCGAACAGGGCGGCCTGGCGAGTTATCTTGAGATGATAGATGGCATGTCATTTATCATGATTTTTGTATTCGTCATGGCTATGTCTATTGTGCTGTGGAATACAGGGCTGATCGGTGGACTAAGAAGATACGGTGAAGTAGGTATCCGTCTTGCCATTGGGGAAGAGAAAGGTCATATTTACCGAACCATGATCTATGAATCTGTTCTGATTGGTATCATCGGGTCAGCTTTTGGCACTATTATTGGATTATTTTTTTCATACTGGCTGCAGGAATCAGGGATCGATATCAGCAGTATGACTAAGGGAGCAACCTTGATGATGCCGAGCTCGTTTCATGCTAAAATCATTCCTCAGGCTTTCTACATAGGATTCATTCCAGGACTGATTGCCTCATCTGTTGGAACCATGCTTTCGGGGATCGGGATTTA
>JAUUZM010000260.1 GCA_030589965.1 Bacteroides sp. | reverse complement strand
TTCCATAAGCCTGCTGATGCGGATCAGGGCTTCTTCGAGGGATTCTTCCGGGATAAGGTAATTATATGGACCCCAGAAATCAGGATCATATCCTCCCAGCATGTCTGAGAATATATCCCTGGTATTGCTGGTCTCACGAGAGCGAAACCTGCTTACTTCATTTGTTTCAATCGCAGTCACAGCCATTTCGGATACGATTCTGAATTCATTTCCGAAGAGTTTTTTACGAGGCCGGACCCTGAACCGGTTATCTGCCCGGATCATGGACAAATAAAAGATATTGTCTTCAGAGTAGTATCGTACCATATAGGAAGCAGTAATAGATCTGACTTTCACTTTACGTGGCTTTTTGTATACCATGGAACCTGATATACTGGATATGGTCCTTGGATCTACTTCAAATTCAGCCCCTCTAATGGCAAGGCTTTCAAGATCGATATATATCCTGCCCCTGAAATGGGGAGGTTTGGTAGATTCCTTTTGTTTAAAATCGATGGCATAGGTATTCTTATCCTGGATGCACACGATGTCAGACATACGGTATTCGTAATCATTGAACAATTCGGGAAGAAGAAAATCAGGCCGGTTCCGAATTATATCCAGCAGAAAAGAAGTTTCGAGTCCCCCTTTCAGCTTCACCATAAGTGTATCCATTTTATTGTAGTCCATATTCTTTCTCCCTCTCAGAACGATGGTCTGTTCGGTTCCGATGGCGCTGAAGCCGGGTTTAAAAATATCGAGTACGGCTTCAGATACGGCAACATATTCATCGTTTTTCCGGATGGTTTCGCGGTAGAAAGCAGTCTCAATCACCGGGTACTTTGAATAATTTTCAGGGATCTTTGCCAGGGCTTGCCTTAGCAGGTTAAGTGGTTCAGTTCTGCGGATCACCACTTCCTGAATGGGAATGATGGATGCCTGAAGATAAATTATGTTGATGGAATCCTGTAGTTCTGCCAGTGGAAGACTTGTAGTTCTGTATCCCATACATGAAATAGAAATGGAATCAGCACCTGAGCCGGTTGGAATGCTAATCCTGAAGTCTCCGTCTGAATTGGCCATGGTTCCCTGCCATGTAGAGGAGATCCATATGGTAGAGTAGGGAAGGGCTTCTTCTTCTCCCTTACTGAGAATTCGCCCCCTGATCTTATGAGATAAAGCTTGTGTTACAGGGGAGGGGTGCATAGGCTTGATTCCGGGTTCCTGTCCTTTTCGATAAAATACAATCTGGTTTCCGATCAAGGTAAACAGAATGTTTCCCGGCTTGCAAATACGATTGAGCACTTCATGCAGAAGGTATTCCCCAGCCTGCCAGTCCAGTGTCAATTCCCCGGGAAAAATCTCCGGGTTGTATGAAAAGTAGATATCGCTGTTTTCCTCAACAAGGAAAAGTGTTTCATCGATGCTGAGGCTGGTATCGGGTATGGTAACCAGCAGGCTGTCTGGAAGTTGCTGGGCTTTCCCCGGAAGGGAAATTATCAATAAGACTGAAAACAGGTATTTAATTACATCCATCGCCAGATAAAACATATGCCTTGCCATTCTGATCAAGGTCCAGGTCAAAGGCCACCTGGATCACCCTCATCACAGAGTCAATGGGCTGTTGATCAAAGGTACCTGTAAACAGGCAATCTTCCAACGACTCATTGGTAAAACGGATTTTCTGGTTATATGTTCTGTTGAGAACTCCGGCGACATCGCCCAGACGGGTTTCCCGGAATATCAGTTTTTTGGTTTTCCATGAGATTTGATTTGGTTCCGGGGCATCCTGTCGGCTCAACCGGTTTTGTTCCAGGAGGCCTGTATCACCTGCTTTAAGGGCAAGTTTATTGTCCTGTTGCCTGGTCCGGTAAAACTGTACATTCCCTGATTCAACGAAAACTTCGATACGGTCAGACCCGGGTACAGTACGTACGGAGAATGAGGTGCCCGTAACCCGGATTGTACCACTACCTGCATTAATAATAAAGGGACTGCTCTTATCCTGCTTTATGTTAAAGTATGCCTCACCTTCAAGGTCCAGCATACGGGTACCATTGCGATGTAATTTGTATGTTAGTTTTGAGTCTGCATTTAAATCAACTGTTGACCCGTCGGGCAGGGCGACACCGAATTTCTGCTCATCCTGGGTCATTGCTGACATGCGGATAAATTTACCGGCCGGATTTACAGCCAGGTAGGTCAGGGATGCGAGTCCGCCGAATAAAAGTATTGTTGCAGCAATCTTTAAGGCTGCGGGGATCCTTATCCTGTGATTGGCTGGTATTGATTCGGGGGGGATTAGTTCCTCTCTTTTCAACCTGCCATGGACGTTTACCCAGGCTTGATTCACATCCACCTTGATTTGATTTTCTTTAGCCATTATATCAAGTTTTTTACAAATATTCCTGTAAATTTTTCCTGAACAATTCAAGTGCTTTGCTCATATTGGATTCTACTGTTTTTACCGAAATGGACAGCTCCTCTGCGATTTCCCTGTATTTCTTTCCCTCATACCGGCTCATTCTGAAAATGGTTGACGGCCGTTCTGAAAGTTCTTCAAGTGTTTTATCTACAACCTCTTTAAGCTCACTGGTTTCAAGCAGTTCAGCCGGTTGCACAGGCTGTGTTCGGGCATTTCTGGCCAGCTCGGTTTCTATCTCATTCCTTCGGTTCTGCTTTTTAAGTATCATTTTGCAATTGTTTGATACTGCCATGTAGAGATAGGATTTTGCCGAAGTATGTATCCGCAGGGAGGAGTGGTCACGCCAGAGATGATAAAACAGGTCCTGCACTACCTCTTCAGCGGAGTCCTGGTCCTTCAGGTAGTGATATGCCCACTGGCATAAAACTTCATAATACTTCCTGAACATCCCTTCAAAAGCCTGGATATCTCCCTGCCTGATTTTTTGTATGGACTGCCTGTCATTCAATTCTCACAAAATTACTACTATGCCCGGAACAAACAATTACATTTTCCGCTTCAGCTTTCTACTCAGTTTATCTATTGCTTCTTCTATTGATTCATCAGGTTTAATGATGTTATCATTGCCCCAGAAATCCGGATCATTGAATTGAGTAACCTGTTCAGCCAGTACATCTGAATACCTTGCTGCTTCATTAAATTTGATCTTATGGATGTTCTCTTTTTCAACATCTGTTATAGCCATTTCACTCATTAAGGAATATTTGGAGCTAAACATTTTCTTTTTCCACCTGCATTTGAAATCCAGTTCAGACCTTACATAGGATAGGTACCAGGTACCCTCATAGATCCTGTATTTTGTCAGATAATTGGCAGATTCTATTTCTATTTTCATAGAACTTGGCTTCCTGCGGATAAAGAGTGCAGCAGCCTCGCTGACCTTATCCTCATCAAGACTGAAGTCAATACCAATAATGGCAAGATTATCGGCATCCAGAAAAATCCTGCCCTCATACAGGGGATCCTCTATGTACTCCTTAGGCTCAAATTTAATGATCATCGTTTGCCTGTCCTTTACCGAAGTCATGCCACCGTAAGTATAATCATAATAAGACATGAAGGCCGGGGTCAGGATATCTCCAGGATGTTTTGCTATGTCAAGCATAAGGGTGATAAAAGGTCCCCCCTGCAGCTTAACAATTACAGTATCCATTTTTTTTACATCCTGACTTTTACGGCCTTTATAGACCTGCGTCCTGTCTGACGAGACCTTTTGGTATTCTGCTTTGTAGATATCCACTACGGCCTCTGCCACGCCGACATAATTTTTGTTTTGCTTGATTGTTTCCCGGTAAAATGCCTTCAGCATTACAGGTTTATTGGAGTAGTTTTCAGGAATGTTTTCGATGGCCTTCAGGAGTAGTTGTTCCGGATCCCCGTAAGATACCATCACTTCTTCGATAGCCACCGTTGCCAATTTAAGTCTGATTTCATTATCCTTCTCTTTTAGATTGGCGAGTTCCAGGTTTTTGGATTCATACCCAAGGTGAGTAATTTCAAGTCCTTCTACGGTCCAGTCCGCCGGAGCCTTAATAATAAACTCTCCATCGGCATTGGTTACAGTCCCAATGTTTGTTCCTTTTAAAACCACATTTGCAAAGACGATTGGTTTACTGTTCTTGTTGTCAAGGATTATTCCCGAGTAGGAAGTATAGGAAAGCACTTCCTGGGAAAAGACCTGTGATGCTGCAGCCAGGGATAATAATAAAATGAATAACACGGCAATGATCATCGGGTTACCCAAGCTCTTTTTAGTTCTTTTAGTTTTCATTTTGATCTATTTTAATAATTATAGGATGTTCTTAAAACCTGTTTTCTGAATCTATGATGAATGAAATATGATTTACCCTATCTTTAGGATAAAAGAAATTAGCCAATATGAAAGCTCTGGTACTGGAAGCGTATAATGCATTAGTTTATCGGGAGGTTCCGAAACCGGTTGCCGCTCCTGGAGAAGTGCTGGTCCGGGTAAGGGCAGCAGGGATCTGCGGATCTGATATCCATGGAATGGACGGTAGTACAGGCAGAAGAATACCGCCAATCATAATGGGACATGAGGCTGCCGGAACAGTAGAGGATGTTGGTGTTGGTGTAACTGAATGGAAGATAGGTGACCGTGTGTGCTTTGATTCAACAGTATATCTCAAGGATGACTGGTACACTTTGAAGGGTCATTATAATTTAAGTGATGATCGTAAGGTTCTGGGGGTATCTACCCCTGAGTTTAAATTGGACGGGGCCTATGCAGAATATATTTGCGTACCAGAGCATATTGTTTACCCTTTGCCGGAAAAGGTATCCTTCACCCAGGCTGCCATGGCGGAACCTATAGCAGTGGCATTGCATTCTATTAATCTGACCGGGTTTTCAGTGGAAGATACTGCTGTGGTCATTGGGACCGGGATGGTCGGTTTGTTTCTGATACAGCTTCTGCGAATCAAAGGACTCAGACAGGTGATCGCCATTGATATTGATCAGGATAAACTGGACATGGCACTTTCCATGGGTGCTACCTATGGGTATAATCCAGAAACTACTGATGCTATATCAGAGGTCAGATCACTCACAGAGGG
>JAUUZM010000104.1 GCA_030589965.1 Bacteroides sp. | reverse complement strand
GGGGTGACATAAGAGGTCGGGTAATAGAACCATTACACCCAAAGGTTCCCAATGCCTGTTTAAACGATGTTGAGCTGTACGAATTATTGACCCTGGTAGATGCCATGAGGCTTGGTATTCCGGATATAAAAGATCGTACAATTATAGAACTTAAGAATCGCCTTTAAAGGAATATTATTTATATTCGACTTCCAGAGAACATATGCAACCAACCAACCATCCATCCATCCATCAATGTTCAAAAATTTCCTCCTGGTTACTTTTCGTAGCCTTCTAAAAAACCGTTTATCATCTCTTGTTAATATCATTGGACTTGCCATCGGGATGACGGCTTTCATCCTGATCATACAATACGTTCGTTACGAGCTTAGCTACGACGATTTCCACACAAAAAGCAGCAGAATCTACCGGGTCCAGCAAGACAGGTACAACAAAGGGAAAATCACCACCCAATGGGCTGCAGGGTGTTCCGCAGTGGGACAAGCACTGCATAAAAACTTCCCTGAAGTGGAGAATTTCACTCGTTTCCAGAAATGGAACGGAGTGTTCAGCTATGGTGAAAAGAAATTCAGGGAGGAAGAGATCTACCTCGCCGACACTTCCTTTTTCGAAATTTTCTCATTTAAATTGCTGGAAGGGGATCCCTATACTACTCTTCGCAATCCTATGGAGATGGTGGTCTCTGAATCGAGCGCAAGAAAATACTTTGGAGACGAAAACCCAATTGGCAAGGCCCTGAGATATAATGGCGGCTCGGAATTTATGATCACCGGCATATTCGAGGATATTCCTCGAAATTCTCATCTTAAACCAGATATTATTGTTTCCTGGGCAACCCTGGTAAAATTCAGAGGAGAGGATGTAAATACTGCCTGGCAATGGGACGGTTTCTATAATTATATCATCTTGAATCCGGCTTCAGATTATACCAAATTTGAAGCGAAAATTCCGGATTTTATAGAGGCTGAGATCGGGGAGGATATGGAACAATGGACTGCAGGTGTTGTATTCAACCTTCAACCCCTCAATAGCATACATTTGAATTCTGATTTCATGTTCGAGGCTGAACCTAACGGAAATGCCAGGTCTGTGTATGCTCTTCTGATTATAGCCATATTTCTGGTGCTTATTGCCTGGATCAATTATATCAACCTGTCTACTTCCAGAGCTCTTGAGCGTGCCAGGGAAGTCGGAATGCGCAAGGTTATCGGGGCGTTTCGTAAACATCTGTTGGGACAATTTCTGCTCGAATCCATTCTGGTCAACCTTCTGGCCATTTTGCTGGCCATTATCCTGGTTCGCCTGCTGAGTCCCTCATTCAATCTTTTGACAGGAGAGTTTTTGGATTATTCCCTTCCGGGGAATCCAGGCTTTTGGATTGCGGTATTACTCATGTTTATCGTCGGAGCCTTCCTTTCGGGGATATATCCGGCCCTCTTCCTATCAGCCTTCAAACCAACCACGGTCTTCCAGGGAGTATCCGAATTACGTGTCGGGGGAATGGGCATGCGGCGAATCCTGGTCATCTTCCAGTTTGCATCCTCCTTATTATTGATAGCCGGAACCCTGACAGTATATCGTCAGATTTCTTTTATGAAGAACTTTGACCTGGGAGTTGACATTGAAAATGTCATGGTTCTGAGGGGACCAAGCGTAAATGATTCGACCTATGCTGAAACCTACAGTGCCTTCAAATCGGAACTGGAAAGAAATCCCGATATCGAAATGCTAACAGCTTCCATATCGATCCCGGGACGGCAACCCCAGTGGAATGCCGGTGGGATTAGAAGGATTAATGAAGGGGACGAAGATGGCAATCAATACCGCATCATGGGATTCGATTATAGTTTTGTGGACTTTTACGGACTGGAGATATTGGAGGGTAGAAATTTTGCAGAGGATTTCGGACAAAACCATGGATCTGTACTGTTTAACGAATCAGCCATCAAGCTTATGGGATTCGAAGATTTTGCCTCCGCAATGAATGTTCCGATCTATTTCTGGGGAGATACATTTAATATTATCGGAGTACTGAAAAACTATCACCAGGAAGGCCTGAAAGTCGAATATGAACCCCTGGTATTTCGGTTTTTCAAAAATGCCAACCGGTTTTATTCCATCAAGGTAAATTCCATGAAAACACAGGAAGTTATGTCTTTTGTGGAAGAGCAATGGCGTACATTTTTCCCGCAAAATCCTTACGAGTATTTCTTTTTGGAAGATTACTATAATGAGCAGTATAAAAATGAAACCCGGTTTGGTAGGGTTTTCAGCGTTTTTGCATTTCTGGCTATCTTCATTGCCTGTCTCGGATTGTTCGGATTGTCTTCCTATACAACTACTCAGCGCACCCGGGAGATCGGCATCCGGAAAGTTGCAGGATCATCATCCGGAAATGCCATCCTGCTGCTGTTACGCTACTTCATCATCCAGGTACTCATCGCGGTACCGGTTGGATTAGGTATCGGGTTTTACATAATGTCCAACTGGCTTCAGAACTTTGCCTACAAGATTGGTATAGGATGGTGGTTCTTCCTGGCTCCTTTATCCCTTGTTCTGGTTATAACCATTATAACCGTAAGCTCACAGGTCATAAAGACCGCCAATGTAAATCCTGCTGAATCTCTGAGACACGAATAGAAAATTTTAATGTACATAATACTTTGATTTGTGCACATAGGGTATTATGTTTGTACATAAATGATGTATTTATGTACAAACATTGATGTCTGATTAAGGTATTTGGCTATGAAAAAGAATGATCCTGCAGTACCATTTAATAATCTGCCGGTCTTGCCGGTAAAATTTGATTTGGAATCCAGACCAGTTATGAGAAAACTGGCTTCTGCCAGAGCTGCATTGGCTGAAATGAAGGGTATAGGGGAGATTATCCCAAACCAGGCTATGCTAGTAAACACCTTAACACTCCGTGAGGCGAAGGATAGTTCAGGAATTGAAAATATTGTAACAACACAGGATGAATTGTATATGGCTTTTGCCGCCCAACATCAAAGTACCATTCCCCAGGTAAAGGAGGTGCTAAATTATCGTGAAGCCTTATGGTTTGGATATAATCTGGTCAAGGAGAGACAAATAATTACAAGCAATGACCTGACAAAAGTTCAAAAGATTATCATGGAAAACGATGCCGGGATACGTGCTCAGCCCGGCACAAACCTGAGAAATGCATCCACCGGTGAGGTAGTTTATACTCCCCCGGAAGGGAAAGATAAAATACTGAGTTTCATGAAAAACCTTGAGAGCTATATTAACCTGGATGAGGACGCTCTCGATCCTCTTCTGAAAATGGCGGTGATTCACTATCAGTTTGAATCTATTCACCCGTATTACGATGGAAACGGTAGAACCGGCAGGATTCTCAATATTCTGTACCTTGTAATGAAAGGTCTTTTAGATTTACCCATCCTGTATTTAAGTTCCTTTATTATTAGGGAAAAGCCGGATTATTATAGATTGCTGGCTGAAGTCAGGGATAATGATAATTGGGAAGAATGGATATTATATATTTTGCGTGGTATAGAAATTACTGCTACCAATAATGCAGTTCTGATAAAGGGTATTAAAGTTTTGTTAGAAGAAACAATTGACAGAGTAAAAACGGAGCTTCCATCACTATATTCTAAAGAATTGGTAGAAATCCTGTTTGAACAGCCTTATTGCCGGGTCGTCTCTCTTGTCAATAAAGGTTTATTTGAAAGAAGAACAGCCATGAAAAACCTTAGGAAGCTTGAGAGTATTGGATTATTAAAGGCCGTTCCTAGGGGAAATCAGATACTATTCCTTAATATCAGACTCAATGAACTGTTGCAACAAGAATTTCTTTATTAATTTTTCTTTTATTTTAGCGCATTAATTATCGCATCTACTGCAAATACTATCTATACTGAATATTTCGGAGTATACTGTACCACATTTACATAATTATGGCATCATCTAAGGGTTTAAGGGGAAAGATACTGGACAAGTTTCTTAATGGGGTGGAGAAAGTAGGGAACGCCCTGCCTCATCCGGCCACACTTTTTGGATTGATGGCACTTCTGGTCCTGGTTATTTCGGCGATTGCAGCCTGGACGGGATTGACGGCCATTCATCCGGGTACCAATGAGGTGATCGAACCGGTGAATCTTTTATCGCATGACGGGATCCACAGGATTCTGCTGGATATGGTCATAAATTTCACAAGTTTTGCTCCCCTTGGGATTGTTATGGTTGCCATGCTTGGGATAGGAATTGCTGAAAGCAGCGGACTCATTGGTGCGGTGATACGCCTGATCGTTATGTCCTCACCCAAAAAGTTTCTGACTTTTGTACTGGTTTTAAGCGGGATACTGTCTAATGCAGCATCCGATGTGGGATATGTCCTTTTAATCCCCTTGGCCGGGATCATTTTTATTGCCATCAAAAGGCATCCCATAATTGGTATGGCTGCTGCATTTGCGGGAGTTTCGGGTGGATTTTCCGCCAACCTGATCCTGGGGACCATTGATCCCCTGCTGGCTGGATTGTCTGAGGAAGCCGCTCATATTATAGACCCGGCATATACAGTAAATCCTACAGCAAATTATTTTTTCATGGTGGCCTCGACCTTTGTTATTGCCTTTACCGGAACCTGGGTAACTGAGCGTTTTGTGGCCCCCCGTTTTGGGGTATACGAAGGGGAAGGTGCAGGTGAGGAATTGGATGTACTGTCGGCACTTGAGAAAAAAGGTTTGAGGAGGGCTTTCTACGTTTTCCTGGGAATACTTGCTATAACTCTTATCGGGGTCATCCCGGAAAATGGTTTTTTCAGGGCAGAGGATGGGAGTATTCTATCATCCCCCTTAATTAAGGGAGTGGTTGCCATGCTGTTCATTACAGCCGCATCCATGGGAATAGTTTACGGCTTTACGATCGGGAAATACAAGAATGACAAGGATATTATGGAAGGTATGTCCGACGCCATGAAAACCCTGGGTATGTATTATGTCCTGGTATTTTTCGCTGCCCAGTTCGTGGCTTATTTTAAATGGAGCAACCTGGGGATCATATTGGCGGTTAAAGGTGCCAACCTGGTGATGGCATCGGGACTTGGACTGATCCCATTGATGATATTGTTTATAATCCTTTCCGGACTGATAAACCTGGCCATGGGATCCGCTTCAGCCAAATGGGCCATTATGGCACCTGTCTTCATTCCCATGTTTATGCTGCTGGGGTATTCCCCGGAATTATCCCAGGTAGTATTTCGAATAGGAGATAGCGTAACCAATATCATTTCCCCTATGATGAGTTTCTTTGCCCTTATCATCGCCTTTATCCAGAAGTACGATAAAAAGGCCGGCATAGGTACAGTCATAGCGACCATGCTTCCCTATACGTTTGCTTTCTTTATTGTGTGGACCATCCTGCTTGTAGCATGGCTGCTCTTGGGACTGCCACTTGGACCAGGTGCGGGGATCTATTATACCCTTCCTGGATAATACCCTTCCAGCGTAAGCGAAACATGTTGTAAAACATATTTTCTCCAGGAGCTTGCCAGATAAGGCTTGTGTGGTTCTTGCACTAATTATTCTAAGATTATTTGATGAAGGCTATTGACTTATGTTGCCAAGTATTTTAAGTTTGCAAGTAAACGTTTACATAAACAGGGGAATAGACAATAGTTAAAAAGCAGAAAAAGAAGTAGTTAGACGATGTAAACGTTTACAATTTGTATTATGGCCGGACTAAAAGATGTAGCGAATAAAGCAGGAGTGTCCATTGCAACGGTTTCACGGGTTATTAATAATGCCCCGAATATCAATGATGAGACCAGGTTCAGGGTACAGCAGGCCATGAAGGCAATGGACTATCGTCCAAGCCGTATCGCCAAGCGCCTACGCTCCAAATCATCACAGGGCAACCTGATAGGTGTTGTGGTTCCGGATATAAGCAATCCATTTTATATAGATGTATTATCCGGAATAGATGATTTTATGCACGGACATGATTTCCTGATGATCACATGCAATTTCTCACAAAATGAAGAAAAGGAGCGCTTATATATAGATGCACTCGTTTCCGAGTCTGTTGATGGTTTAATTGTGGCACCAGCGCATGAAGAGGATGAAAAGGTTAAGGCTCTTGAAAAGGAGAATATTCCATTTGTATGTATTGACAGGGGATTAAAAAATGTGAATGCTGACCTGGTATTGGTGGATAATGAAAAAGGAGCCTATGAGGCCGTTTCTTTTCTGCTAAACCAGGAATACAAAAAAATAGCTTATATATCCGGCCTTATTAGAATACCCACCAGTCGGCATAGGGAGAATGGGTATCGCAGGGCACTGGAGGAGTTCAACATTCCATTCAGGGATGAACTTGTCAAATACGGGGATTCAAGTATGAAGAGCGGTATTGATCTGGCAAGGGAACTGCTCAGCCAGGAGAATCGCCCGGATGCTCTCTTTACAGGAAATAACCTGATTACCCTGGGCGCACTGCAGACCATTGCCGAGTTTGGATTAAAAATACCTGAAGATATAGGCATTATCGGTTTTGATGATATGGTTTTTTCCAGCACCCTGAATCCACCCCTGACAGCTGTCAGACAACCGGCATATGAAATCGGCAGGAGGGCCGCAGAATTACTTTATCAGAGAATAAAGGAACCGAACAGACCAAACGTAAAAATTGTAATGGAGACAGAACTGATGATACGGAAGTCCACCAGGCTCGAGAATGCAACAACTAAAACAACCTAAATAATCAATTCTTAACAAATGAGAACGAAACATTTACTCTTAGTGCTTATTGCCTTTTTTGGTCTGATAGCCATGGCAAATGCACAGCAGCGAAAAAGTATCGAAGGACAGGTAAAGGATGCCACCAACGGTGATTATCTGCCTGGTGCTGCAGTATACATGGATGGTACTAATTATGCAACTATAACGGACATGGAGGGTAACTATGCCATTCATGGTGTGCCAGGTGGAAGCTATACCCTGAAGGTGAGTTATATAGGTTATGAGGAATATTCATCTTCAATTACCGTGAGCGAAGGTCAGACCTTAAACCACAACATTAATCTTCAGGCAACTTTTATTGAATTGCATGGAGTTGAGGTCGTGGGACAGCGGCAGGGACAGATGAAGGCCCTCAACATGCAAAAGGAGGCTGATAACCAGGTTAATATTGTTGCTCAGGAGCAGATGGAACGCTTCCCTGATAATAATACTGCCGAGGTATTGCAGCGACTTCCGGGTGTGAATATTTCGAGGGACCTGGGTGAAGGTAAATTTGTATCCATCCGGGGTACAGATCCTAGATTTACCCAGGTAAAAGTCAATGGGGAATCTATCGCTACTCCTGAAGATGCCGAAAGGTTTGTGGCCCTTTATGTGATCTCTGCTTCACAGCTTTCCTCCATAGAAGTCACAAAGTCTCCCACACCAAAAATGGATGGAGATGCCATTGGTGGTGTAGTTAACCTGAAAACCCGCTCGGGATTCGACTCCGATAAAAGAGTGTTCAGAGTTACTACCGCTGTCGGACTCCAGGGAATGTCCGATAAGCCATCTGCGAGAGCTGACGTTTCATTTGCAAGTCAGCTTGGGGAAGCAAAAAAATTCGGAATCTCCTTAAATGCCAATTACCAGCTGCGTAATAAAACAATCCATGGAATCGAACCCCGTTGGAACCATAATGCAGAGGACATTAATTTTAATCCCCTGCCAACGGTTTTCTCCGACATTGAAATGAAACATTTCGTAGCTAATCAGAAGCGTTACGGTGCAAGCGGTGAATTTGAGTTCAGGCCGAACAGCAGAACCAAATTCAGGATCGGAGGTATGTATAATCTGAGAAATGATGATCAGAACAGAAATATAAGAAGGGTGCGGGCCAATAAGGGAGTTTACATTAATCCCGGACTTGTGTACAATGCCAGGGGGTATTATACTCTGCATGACAGGCTTGAGAGCCAGGAGATCTATGTCATGAATTTCACAGGCGAACATGATATTGACTGGATGCAGATAAGATATAACGTTGCTTATAGTCACGGAAAACAGGAAAAACCAGGTGAAGGTCAGATAAAGAATGAATACCAGTCCAGTGAAAATTTTACCCTTGGGATCGACACCAATGATTACAGCATACCCAAGTTTGAATACTTTAGACTGGAGGGAACCGATTTTGTACCCATTCATGAAGATACGGTGACCGATATTAATTTGTATGATATGGACCAACTGGACCATCAAAATCAGCATACTACCAATGGAGACCTGGTGGGCTCTATAGATTTCACCATTCCCTATACTCTTGGTAACAACTCTGGAAGCTTCCTGTTTGGTGGGAAAGCGAGAGTGAGAACAAAGGACCGGGATAATGAGAGGGTAAAGAACAGGCATACTGATATATATGTTCCCATGAAACCCTTTGATGGTGGTTTTGTAGATGACTTTCTGGAAGGTAGCTACCGTTACGGGAGCCTTATCGATCCCAGACTTGTGAGGGACTGGTACGCCATAAATGAAGGGAATACTGATGTATTAGAACCTGAGTACAGATGGGTAGAATCATTGGGAGAGACTTATAATGCTGAAGAAAGGGTTACGGCCGGGTATGCCATGTTTCGCCAGAACCTGGGAAATTTCCTGATACTGGGAGGACTGAGGTTAGAGCATACGTATACAACTTATCTTGGGAATGACCTTGAATTGGACAGCAACGGTGAGTATATTGATCATAAGGATACTACGGCAACCAATTCCTATTGGAACCTGTTCCCCAATTTACAGGCCCGCTGGAGGCTCACACCTCAGACCAATGCACGGATTTCTGTGACTACAGGTATCATGCGTCCGAATTATTTCTCCCTTGTGCCATATAATATCGTGTCTGATAAGGACAGGCAGATTCTGAAGGGTAACCCGGACCTGAAATCTACAAGTTCAATAAACCTGGATATTGGGGTTGAGCATTATTTTCAGAAGGTAGGGATTGCCTCTATTGCAATTTTTGCAAAGGAAATGGATAACCTGGCCTATAGCCGTATTACAAGAGATACTACACCGGGAGATTATTATAACTGGGAAACTATCCAGGTAGTCAATGGAGGAAATGCCAGATTGATAGGAATTGAATTGAACT